>NZ_QKNZ01000009.1:0-28237 GCF_014156605.1 Flavobacterium sp. SOK18b | reverse complement strand
TCTCATATTATTTATAAACGATTTTATTTTTCCTTTTTCAGTTTATATTTTTTTTATTTAAACTCAATATTTTAATTTTTGTTAGGGTTAACATTTTATTAATTTAGTATCATGAGGTAGTTGTGAAGAGTGTGTTTGAACTTTATGTTGTATTTTTGCATAAAATATAAATATATAATATGAAGAGAATTATTTTGTTTTTGGCAGTTATTTTGTCTTTAAACTCACAAGCTCAGCAACGCCCTAAATTGGTAGTGGGTATAGTAGTTGATCAAATGAAAATGGAATATTTATATCGTTTTTCTGACGATTTTTCTGCAAATGGATTTAAAAGATTAATGAATAATGGATATACTTTTCATAATATGCATTATAATTATGTGCCAACTTATACTGCGCCTGGTCATGCCAGTATTTATACTGGAGCAACTCCATCAACGCATGGTATTGTTGGAAATGATTGGTTCAATAAAGCGACCGGAAAAAATATGTATTGTACCGATGATGCATCTGTTAAAACAATAGGTGAGGGTACGGAGAAAGAGGGAGCAATGTCTCCTAGAAATCTTTTAAGTACCACAATTACTGATGAGTTGCGAATGGCAACCAATTTTAAAAGTAAAGTTATTGGATTAAGTATTAAAGACCGTGGTGCTATTTTGCCAGCAGGACATTTTGCAAATTGGGCATTTTGGTATAGTTCAACAGGTTCATTTATTTCAAGTACGTTTTATGGTGCAAATTTGCCAAATTGGGTAACTGAATTCAACCAAGAAAAAAGGTATATGAACTATATCAATAAAGGTTGGAATTTATTGAAGCCATTATCTACTTACAATGAAAGTTTAGCTGATGATAATCCATACGAGGGGAAATTGGATAAAGGAAATGGTCCTGTTTTTCCTTATGATTTGGCTAAAATCTACAAAGAAAAAGGTGCTGATGTTTTGCGAACTACACCCTTTGGTAATGATATTTTAGCTGATTTAGCTATGAAAGCTATTGAAAAAGAGGAGTTAGGAAAAGACGATATAACTGATTTTCTAACAGTTAGTTTTTCTTCGACTGATTATGTTGGTCATACTTTTGGACCTCGTTCTATAGAATTACAAGATACCTATTTACGTCTTGATCAAAATTTAGAACAGTTTTTAAATTACTTAGACAAAACAGTTGGAAAGGATAATTATTTAGTTTTTTTGACTGCTGATCATGCTGGTGCAGAAAATCCAAATTATTTAAAGGATAATAAATACAATGTAAAAAATGTTCCTACTAAAGGTTTTGTGGAATCCTTAAAGAAATTTTCAAATGAAACTTTTGGAGTTGATCTTATCTTGGACTATTCTAATTTCAATGTATTTTTCAATTTGGACTTGGTAAAACAAAAAGGTTTAGAATTGACAAAAGTAAAAGAGAGCTTTAGAGGATTTTTGATGACACAAGAGCATATCAAAAGAGTGTATACTGAGGAAGAAATTTTAGCTTCTTCAGGTGATGATTACTTCTTAAGTTTTATAGCTAAAGGTTATGATCCTAAACAGAATGGTGAGTTAGTGATTTTAGATAAGACTGGCTATATGGAATATCAAGCTACAGGAACAACACATGGATCTCCAAATAGTTATGATACTCATGTGCCGCTTCTTTTTTATGGATGGCATGTACCGAAAGGAGAGTTACACGCAAAAACGTACATAACTCAAATTGCACCTACGTTGTCTCAAATGTTAAAAATTCCGTTTACGAATGGCACTGAGTCAGAAGTTTTAGAAACTTTACTTGATAAATAATAGGTTTTTGAATTGAAAAAATCCCATTTACAACTGATTGACAGTGTAAATGGGATTTTCTATTTTAAACCGCTTCTATTGCTTGTGGTAGCGGAATTTGATTTTTCAATAAATCTTCAAATGTTTCGTGGGCTCTGATTAAATGCCCTTCGCCATTCATCCATAAAACTTCGGCAGGTTTGTATCTGGAGTTATAGTTTGATGCCATAGAGAAACAATAGGCTCCTGCATTTCTAAAAGAGAGTATATCACCTTCTTTGATTTCGGCAATCCTTCTGTTGTTTGCAAATGTATCCGTTTCACAAATATATCCTACTACGGAATAAAAACGCTCTTTCCCTTTTGGATTTGAGATGTTTTCTATGTGGTGTTGTGAACCATATAACATTGGACGAATTAAGTGATTGAAACCACTGTCAATTCCAGCAAAAACAGTTGATGTTGTTTGTTTAACGACATTAACTTTTGCTAAGAAATATCCAGCTTCACTAACTAGGAATTTTCCAGGTTCAAATATCAATGTTAATTCTTTTCCATACTCATCACAGAAAGCATTGAATCTTTTTGATAATTTTTTACCTAATTCTTCAATATCTGTTTCGATATCGTCTTTTTTGTAAGGTACTTTAAACCCACTTCCGAAATCTAGGAATTCAAGATTTTTAAAGTTTCTAGCTGCATCAAATAGGATTTCCGCTGCATATAAAAATACTTCAATATCTAAAATATCGGAACCAGTGTGCATGTGTATACCTACAATGTTCATTTTTGTGTTTTCGACAATTCGAACTAAATGTGGTAATTGGTGGACTGAAATTCCAAATTTACTATCAATATGACCTACAGATATATTGGCGTTTCCACCTGCCATAACGTGAGGATTGATTCGGATGCAAACTGGTACATTTGGATATTTTGTTCCAAATTGTTCCAAAATTGATAAGTTATCAATGTTTACTTGAACTCCCATTGCTGCAACCTCTTCTATCTCTTCAAGCGATACACCGTTTGGAGTATAAAATATTTTTTCAGGTTCGTAGCCCGCGTGCAAACCTAATTGTACTTCTTGAATAGAAACCGTATCTAAACCTGAACCCATTTCTCGTAACAATTGCAGTATTGCCACGTTTGATAAGGCTTTCATTGCATAATTGATGCGCAACTGTTTTACCTTTGAAAAAGCTTTGGATAATCTGTTGTATTGAGATTGTATTTTTTCGGCATCATATACGTATAATGGACTACCAAATTGTTCTGCTAATTGTACTAAGTCTTTTGATTGCATAATTATTAATTTTGAGCAAATTTATTACTCTTTATTTAGTCCCACAAGGGAAGATATGAATTCTAACAAATTATAACAAAAAGTTATATTTTAAACAAATCGGGTTTTAAAAAGCGAATTTTCAATTTGGGTGAGGGATGGTAGCGGATAGCCCACAGACGCTGTAGTTTTTACGAAAGCGGCGAGGACTTGAAGCGAACAGCCCGACGCTACCGAAACGATAGTGGAGGTAGGGGCACCTCCTAAAAAAATCAAATGACTGCCCATAAAGGAATTGGCAGTCATTATTTGATTTTTCAACACAATTTATAGGCTAGGTAAATCTCCATTTCCTTTGGTTGGTAAATTGGTAAAACCCATCAAGTATTTATCTACTTCTCTGGCGGCTTCGCGACCTTCTGAAATGGCCCAAACAATTAAGGATTGCCCTCTACGCATGTCACCTGCAGTAAATATATGCGGAATATTAGTTTGGTAATTGGTAGCTTGATAGTTGTTACGGGTGTCAATTTTGATGCCCAACTGCTCGCTCAATGTTTTCTCGGGTCCTGTAAAACCGAGTGCTAACAAAGCCAAGTCACAAGGCCAGATTTTTTCGGAACCTTCTTTTTCAATTAATTCAGGTCGTTGACTAGGAGTCATTTTCCAAGCGACTTCAACGGTTTTTAAGCCGATCAATTCTCCAGCTTCATTTGCTATAAATTCTTTGGTATTGATGAGCCAGTTTCGATCACAACCCTCTTCATGAGAGCTAGATGTTTTTAATTGCAAGGGCCAGAAAGGCCATGGAGTGGATTCGCTTCGGCTTACCGGAGGTTTTGGTAAAATTTCAAAATTTGTGACTGATTTGGCACCATGACGGTTTGACGTTCCAACACAGTCTGAGCCGGTATCTCCACCGCCAATAACGATAACATTTTTATCAGTTGCTTTGATTTGATCAGGAATTGATTCACCATATAAAGCTTTGGTTTGCTGTGTTAAAAAGTCCATTGCCTGCACCACACCTTTGCTTTCAATTCCTTTGGTAGGCAAACTGCGACGCTCTGTAGCACCACCACATAAAACAACTGAATCGAAGTTATTGAGTTCTGAAATTTCATAATTTACTCCTACATTGACATTGGTTTTAAAAGTAATTCCCTCCGCTTCTAAAACTTTTACACGTCTGTCGATTATTGCTTTTTCGAGTTTGAAATTTGGAATTCCATAACGCAATAATCCACCAATGGCATTGTCTCTTTCAAAGACAGTAACAGTATGCCCAGCACGATTTAATTGTTGTGCTGCTGCCAGACCGGCAGGCCCTGAGCCAATTACGGCAACTGTTTTTCCGGTTCTAACCTCTGGGGGTTGTGGTTTGATCCAACCTTCGGCAAAGCCTCTTTCTATAATATTTTTTTCAATATTTTCGATAGCAACTGGTTCGCTAATGATTCCTAACACACATGATTTTTCGCAAGGAGCTGGACAAAGTCTTCCTGTAAATTCAGGAAAATTATTGGTAGATTGTAATATTTTCAGTGCACTTTCCCATTCCTCCTGATGCACCATATCGTTAAAATCAGGAATTAAGTTTCCTAACGGACACGAGCTGTGGCAAAATGGAATGCCGCAATCCATACATCTGGAACCTTGTTCTTTGATTTTATCTTTGGTTAACGGAATTGTAAATTCATTATAATTTGTTACTCTTTCTGGAACTGCAACATTACTTTCGTCGGTTCTAGAATATTCTTTAAATCCTCCTATTTTTCCCATGACTATGATGCTATAAGTTCTTTAATTTCTTTTTCTTCGGCCAAGCGTTGCAACGCTTTTTTGTAGTCCGTTGGCATCACTTTTACAAAATGCAGACTTTGATTTTCCCAATCCTCTAAAATTCTTTTTGCTAACGGGCTACTCGTATAAAGCGAATGATTTTTAATCAAGCGACGTAGTTTGATGAAGTCGTCCTCTTCTAAAGATTCCAAACCAACCATTTCCATGTTGCAAACTCTTGCATCAAATTTTTTGTTGGGATCAAAAACATACGCAATTCCGCCGCTCATTCCTGCTGCAAAATTCCTTCCTGTTTTTCCTAAAACTACTACAGTTCCTCCTGTCATGTACTCGCAGCCATGATCGCCAATTCCTTCTACAACGGCAGTTGCTCCAGAATTTCGAACACAAAAGCGTTCTCCTGCCATACCATTGATGTAGGCTTCGCCGGTAATAGCACCGTATAGCGCCACGTTACCAATAATGATATTTTCTTCGGGTTTGAAAGTAGCAGTAGGAGGAACTTTAATAATTAGTTTTCCGCCAGAAAGTCCTTTGCCTAGATAATCATTACAGTTGCCGTGAATTTTAAATGATAAACCATTTGTTGCAAAAGCCCCAAAACTTTGCCCCGCAGATCCAGTAAAATCAACTAAAATAGTATCTTCAGGTAATCCTTGTGCGCCATAAATTTTTGAGATTTCGTTACTCAATATTGCTCCTACAGAACGATCGGTGTTTTTGATATCGAAAGTAACTCTTGTTTTTTCTTTTCTGTAAATTGATGGAATCGCAGCTTTGATAATATCAAAATCCAAAACGTGCTCTAAAGCATGATCTTGTGTAGTTGTATTGTGATTGGGAACTTCTTTTGCTTTTTCAGGCTTATATAAAATGGAAGACAAATCTAATCCACTAGCTTTGTAATGCTTGATGGCTTTGTTTACATTCAGTTTTTGTGATTGTCCAACCATTTCTTTCAGAGTTCTAAATCCTAATTGTGCCATTATCTCTCGCAATTCTTCGGCAATAAAATACATGAAGTTGATAATGTGCTCTGGCGTTCCTTTGAAATTTTTTCTCAATTCAGGATCTTGTGTTGCAATTCCAACCGGACACGTATTCAAGTGACACGCTCGCATCATGATACAACCTGAAGCTACTAATGGTGCTGTTGCAAAACCAAATTCTTCCGCTCCAAGTAAGGCTGCAATAGCCACATCGCGACCCGTTTTTAATTGGCCATCACATTCTAAAACGATTCGGCTTCTCAAATCGTTCAAAATCAATGTCTGTTGTGCTTCCGCAAGTCCAAGTTCCCACGGAATTCCGGTATGAGTTAATGATGTCAATGGAGCGGCTCCTGTTCCTCCGTCGTATCCTGAAATTAAAATCACATCTGCTTTTGCCTTTGCAACTCCAGCAGCTATTGTACCTACACCAACTTCAGAAACTAATTTGACATTAATTCTAGCTTCGCGATTGGCATTTTTTAGGTCAAAAATCAACTGCGATAAATCTTCAATTGAATAAATATCATGGTGAGGTGGTGGCGAAATTAAGCCAACATATGGTGTTGAATTTCGAGTTTCGGCAATCCAAGGCACTACTTTTTCACCAGGTAATTGTCCGCCCTCACCAGGTTTTGCTCCTTGTGCCATTTTGATTTGTATCTCACGAGCGTTGGTCAAATAGTTGATTGAAACTCCAAAACGTCCAGAAGCAACTTGCTTGATTGCGCTATTTCTAGAGTCTCCATTTAAGTCTTTTTGAAAACGTTTTGGATCTTCTCCTCCTTCTCCTGAATTGCTTTTTCCACCAATTCTGTTCATGGCAATGGCTAGGTTTTCATGTGCTTCTTGGCTGATGGATCCATATGACATGGCACCTGTTTTGAATTTTTTTACAATTTCTGTCCAAGGCTCCACTTCATCTAAAGGGATAGGATCTAAGTTGTTGAATTCAAATAAACCTCTTATGGTCATCAAATTTTCACTTTGATCATTGACCATTTTTGAATACTCCTTATAACTTTCAGGACTGTTTAAGCGAACTGCTTGTTGTAATTTAGAAATCGTGGTTGGGTTGAACATGTGCTTTTCACCTGATCTTCTCCATCTGTAAACACCGCCAATTTCAAGTGGAAGTAAATTACTGACTTTAGAATTTGGAAAGGCTTTTTGGTATCTTTTTTTGACTTCTTTTTCAATTTCCATCAAGCCAATTCCTTCAATTCGAGATGGTGTGTATGGGAAATATTTAGATGTGAATGTTTTGTTCAGTCCTAAGATTTCGAAAATTTGTGCCGCTCTGTACGAATGTAAAGTAGAAATTCCGATTTTATTCATGATTTTCAGAATCCCTTTTGCGATGGCTTTATTGTAATTTTTGATGGCATAATCCGCTTTTACACCAGTGATAAATCCTGCATTTACTTGGTTGTGAATAATTTCATTAACCATGTACGGGTTTATGGCACTTGCTCCGTAACCAAATAATAGCGCAAAATGATGTGGTTCACGTGGTTCTGCCGATTCAATAAGGATACCAAATTTTGATCGAACTTTTAAAATGTTAAGCGAATGATGAATATACGAACACGCCAATAACATTGGAATAGGTGCCATTTTTTCGCTTACACCTCTGTCTGATAAAATAACAATATTGCAGCCCTCTGCAACTGCTTTGTAGGTAGCTTGTACTGCTTTTTCAAGAGCGCGTTCTAAGCCGTTTACTCCTTTTTTGATTTCATACAACGTTGATATGGTAACCGACTTGAAATCGGCATGATCGATGTTTCTAATTTTGTCCAAATCTTCGTTGGAGATCACTGGATTTTGGATTTTTAGTTTTTTACAATGTTTGGGAACAATGTCAAATATGTTATAATCGCCACCAATTGCCAAGCTAATATCCGTAATGATCTCTTCACGAATACCATCCAGCGGAGGGTTAGTTACTTGTGCAAAAAGTTGTTTGAAATAATTATACAACAATTGAGGCTGATCAGACAATACAGCAAGCGGAGTGTCATTCCCCATTGAACTTAGTGCTTCGGCTCCTTCGGCACCCATCGGGTTGATGATGGTTTTTAAATCTTCAATCGTATATCCAAATAAACGCTGTCTAGTTTCAAAATCAATATTTTCAACCGGAATAGGATTATCAGTGTACGGAATTTGAGATAGCGATAGTAAATTTTCGTCAAGCCATTGTTTATAAGGTCGCTTGGTGACAATTGCATTTTTGATTTCGTCATCCTCTATGATGCGACCTTCATTCATGTCAACCAAAAACATTTTCCCCGGTTCTAATCTACCGTGTTGAATCACATCTTCTGGTTTGATATCCAATACTCCAATTTCAGATGACATGATTACGAAACCACTTTTGGTTAAAGTGTATCGAGAAGGACGCAATCCATTTCTATCCAATAAAGCACCAATAACGTTACCATCTGTAAAAGGAATAGAGGCTGGACCATCCCAAGGTTCCATAATACAAGCGTTGTATTCGTAAAAGGCTTTCTTATCTTCTGACATCGTTTGATGTTTCTCCCAAGCTTCCGGAACCACCATCATCATGGCTTCTGGCAAGGAACGTCCTGTCATCAGTAACAATTCAATAACCATGTCCATCGAGGCAGAATCTGATTTTCCTTCCAGAATAATTGGGAAAAGTTTTTTGATGTCTTCGCCAAAAACATCACTTTTCATTAACTCCTCACGTGCACGCATGCGGCTTATGTTACCACGTAACGTATTGATTTCTCCATTGTGACACATGTAACGAAAGGGTTGAGCGAGTTCCCAAGACGGAAAAGTATTGGTCGAAAATCGTTGGTGAACTAAAGCTAATCGGGTTACTAAATCATCATCGAGTAAATCGGTGTAATATCTGCTGATGTCCTCTGGCATCAATAAACCTTTATATATTATTGTAGTGGTAGAAAAACTTGAGAAATAAAACATGTGACTTTCGGAAATTCTTGAGTTCCGAATTGTGTGCTCTGCTATTTTTCTGGCGGCAAACATTTTAGCATTAAATTGTTGCTCTGTCAAATTCAAACCTTTTTTACCTACAAAGACCTGCTTTATGGTAGGTTCTTTTTCTCCAGCTATTCGGCCTAAATTTGAGGGGTCGACCGGAACGTCTCTCCATCCTAAAATTTCTAGATTTTGATCATGAATAGCATTTTCAAACGCAGTTTTACAAAAAACAACTTGATTGCTGCTCTTTGGCATAAAAACCATTCCAACAGCATATTCTTTTGTATTTGGAAGTTCAAAATCACATACTTTTTTAAAAAAATCATGCGGGATATCAAATAAAATTCCAGCTCCATCTCCAGTTCTACCATCAGAACTTACGGCGCCTCGATGCTCTAACTTGATTAAAATGTCAAGTGCTTTGTGAATGATATCGTTCGACTTAATTCCATTGAGATTACAAATAAATCCTGCTCCGCAATTATCGTGTTCAAATTCGGGCAAATACAGACCTTGTTCTTTAACTTTCATGCTTAATTTTTTTTCTTCAAAATTAAATATTTAGTATGGAATATTAGTCAAATTGGTTAAATATGGGTATTTTTTATAGTAATAATAGAAAAACGTTGTGAAAAATACAAAAACGTGATTTAAAGGGAGGTGATTTGTTTTTTCGATAAAAAGTAAAAGGATTTGTTTTCAAAATAGGGTGGAAAAGAGCCTAAATACGTTTGTTTTTAATATTGAAATGAAATTCTAACAAAATTGTTTGAAAAATTGATATTTTTTGGAATCGTACCAATGTGAAATGGGCTTAAATACCTGCTGAAAAATTGAATAATAATTTATTTAAAAAAAATAACAGTTACATTAAATTTTGCTATTTTTGTGGCACTTTATTTCTGGAAGAAATTCAGAAGCCAGTCAAATTCTATATTATGAACATACACGAATATCAAGGAAAAGAAATTCTAGCAAGTTACGGAGTACGCATTCAACGCGGAATTGTAGCAAATAGTCCAGCTGAAGCTGTTGAAGCTGCGAAACAATTAACTGCCGAAACGGGTACAGGATGGCATGTTATTAAAGCACAAGTTCATGCAGGTGGACGTGGTAAAGGTGGAGGAGTAAAACTTGCCAAAAATTTACAACAAGTAGAAGAAATTGCAGGTCAAATCATAGGGATGCAATTAATTACACCTCAAACATCAGCTGAAGGAAAAAAAGTAAGTACTATATTAGTTGCTGAAGATGTGTACTATCCTGGAGAAAGTGAAACATCAGAGTTTTATGTATCTGTTTTATTAAATAGAGCTACTGGTCGTAATATGATTATGTATTCTACCGAAGGTGGAATGGATATTGAAGAAGTTGCTGAGCACACACCACATTTAATCTTTACTGAAGAGATTGATCCTTCTGTAGGTTTACAAGGTTTTCAAGCAAGAAGAATTGCTTTTAACTTAGGACTTTCAGGAAATGCTTTCAAAGAAATGGTGAAATTCATCGATTCTTTATACAATGCGTATATTGGATCTGATGCTTCAATGTTTGAAATCAACCCGGTTTTAAAAACATCTGATGATAAAATTATGGCTGTGGATGCAAAGGTTAACATTGATGACAATGCATTATACAGACAAAAAGCATATGCTGACATGCGCGATGTTCGTGAGGAAAACCCAATCGAAGTTGAAGCTAAAGAAGTTGGCTTGAACTATGTAGATCTTGACGGAACTGTAGGATGTATGGTAAACGGTGCAGGTCTTGCTATGGCAACTATGGATTTAATTAAGTATGCTGGTTTTGAGCCTGCAAACTTCCTTGACGTAGGTGGAACTGCTGATGCAAAACGTGTTGAAACTGCTTTCCGTATTATCTTAAAAGATCAAAACGTAAAAGCTATTTTGATTAATATTTTTGGTGGAATTGTTCGTTGTGACCGTGTGGCACAAGGAGTTGTTGACGCTTACAAAAATATGGGTGATGCTATTAAAGTGCCAATCATTGTTCGTTTACAAGGTACCAATGCAGCTATTGCAAAAGAATTAATTGATAATTCAGGAATGCCAATTTTATCTGCGGTTGAATTTCAAGAAGCAGCTGATCAAGTACAAGCGGCACTTTCTTAATTAGTAAATTGTTATATATTAGAAACCTGTTTGCTTTAGTAAACAGGTTTTTTTATGCCAAATAATTAGTGGAAAGTAAACAATTCATAATATTATTGGAAAGTACAAAACAGTATAGCACGGATCAATTACCTTTGTTTTTTTAAATTTGATATCATGAAACTTCATATAAAAAATAACTTCACATCTGAATTACCGGCAGATCTTGACCTTGAAAATACTCCAAGGCAAGTTGAAAAAGCGTGTTTCTCATATGTAACGCCAGTAAAACCGAGTAATCCTGAATTAATTCATGCTTCTGCTGAAGTAGCTAATACTATCGGACTTAGTGAAGAAGATATTGCATCAACTGCATTTTTAAATACGTTTTCAGGTACTACAATTTATCCTGAAACTAAGCCTTATGCCTTGTGTTATGCAGGTCACCAGTTTGGGAATTGGGCTGGGCAACTAGGTGATGGGCGCGCCATAAACCTAACAGAAGTTCAACATAACAATGAATCGTATACGTTGCAACTAAAAGGTGCTGGACCTACGCCATATTCTAGAAATGCAGATGGATTTGCGGTTTTGCGCTCTTCCATTAGAGAATACTTATGTGCTGAGGCCATGCATTCTTTAGGAGTTCCCACTACACGGTCACTTTCGTTACTATTATCTGGAGATCCCGTTCTACGCGATATTTTGTACAATGGAAATCCTGCTTATGAGAAAGGTGCAATTGTAGCAAGGGTTGCCCCATCGTTTATTCGTTTTGGAAGTTTTGAAATTTTTGCTGCGCGTGAAGATCACGAAAATTTAAAATTACTGGCCGATTATACTGTTAAATACCATTTTTCACATATTCAAAAGGAAGGAATCGAAAAATACTTAGCCTTTTTTCAAGAAGTTACTCAAACCACGCTCAATATGATCGTTAACTGGCAGCGCGTTGGTTTTGTGCATGGTGTAATGAATACGGATAATATGTCTATTCACGGGATTACAATTGATTATGGTCCTTATGGTTGGTTAGAAGATTTTGATCCTGGATGGACTCCTAATACCACAGACAGGCAGCACAAGAGATACCGTTATGGCAATCAACCCGAAATGGCATTGTGGAATTTATACCAAATAGCAAATGCATTGTATCCTTTAATTCAAGATGCCAAACCTCTGGAAGCTATTCTTGAGGCATTCAGTACAAACTATGAAAAGGAGTATTTGAAAATGATGCAAAATAAGATGGGTCTCCAAATCAAAAAAGAAGAGGATGTAGTCTTGATTCATGGTTTGATAGAATTACTACAACGAGTAGAAACGGATATGACTATTTTCTTTAGAAATCTAAGCAATGTTACCAAAGTAGCTACTTCGAAAGTAGCTTTTAATACTGTTGAAGTCGCTTTTTACAATGAAAAGGATTTAGATGAAAACATCTTGAGTGAATGGTACGATTGGTTTGAAAAGTACAGCATTCGAATTAATGAAGAGGTCATTTCTGATTTGGAAAGAAAACAACAAATGGATAAAGTAAATCCCAAGTATGTATTGCGAAATTACATGGCGCAATTGTGCATTGATGATGCTGATAAAGGGGATTATTCTTTGCTAAACGAATTATATGAAATGCTCAAAAATCCTTATGCTGAGCAACCGAATTTCCAAAAATGGTTTGCCAAAAGACCGGATTGGGCTAGAGATAAAGTAGGGTGTAGTATGTTAAGTTGTAGTTCTTAAAATGGGATTTAGAATTATTTAATAGCAATAATATACTCTCCTTAAATTAAGATTTTTTTTAGGAAAATTAAAAATACCTAACTAAATCCCGAACTCTCATTCAGGATTTAGTTATGTATTAGTTTCCTAATTCTTGAATCACATCCGATTCGTAAATATTAAAACCTGCTGTATTTTTTTTTGCCAATTTGTACATGGCTTTCGCAACTTTTACACCTTCTATTGGTTGGTATTTTTTTAAATTTCCTTGAAAAATAAATGAAAACATTTTCATGAAAAACGCACCTACTTTTTCTCCAAATCTAAATTCATTTCGTTGACCAAGTAGGAGTGAAGGCTGTAAGATAGATACACTTTCAAAGGGAGCGCTTTTTAGGAATTCTTGAATTTCGCCTTTTGTTTTCAAGTAAAAATTGTTTGAAGCAGCATCTGCATTCAAGGATGATACTAGTAAAAATTGTTTGATATTTTGTTGCAACGCTATTGTAGCAAACTGTTTAGGGTACGTAAAATCTACTTTTCTAAAAGCTTCTTGGCTTCCTGCGTTTTTGATGGTGGTCCCAATCGTGCAAAATAAATCATCACCTACAATTAAGTCTTGATACATTTCGGGCTTATCAAAGTCAATGATATGTTGCTTTAACTTGGTGTGCTGTATTCCTGTATCTCTTTTAACAAAAGTAACTACTTGAGCGTAATCTGAACTTTCTAAAAGAATTTTTAATAATTCAGAACCTATTAAACCAGTGCTGCCAATAATCAAAGCCGTTTTCACAATTATGATTTTTTATTTTTCCCGAAATTATATTTCACTTTTTCTACCACTTGCACTTTTGGGGTTCCTTTAGCAAATGTTTTTTTGAAAGGCTTTTTTGCAGCAGGTTTTGTTTTTGATGGCGCTTCGTCACCTCTTGATTTTTCAGAATCTTTTGCTTTAGCTTTGAATTCTGTTCTTTCCCCGGCTCCTTCTTTCACTGGAATTTGGGCTTTGTGTTTGGCCAAAACATCATTTGGATTTTTTGGATTTTCCTTAGTTCCACGCAAGTGAATCACTAGTGCATTCAAGAAATTACGCAATACTTGGTCGCCACATTCCATGTAATTTTCATGTTTTTCATCACGAAAAAAAGCACCCAACTCCGATTTTGTAATTCTAAAATCTACTAATTCTAATATTTCAACTATTTGGTCGTCACGTAGCATAAGTGCCACGCGAAGTTTTTTAAAGATATCGTTATTTGTCATCATATTCTAATTTTATACAAAGGTACGGTTTAAAAGCATTTACAAAGCATTATTTGATTTAGAAATAGTGTAGTACCAAATATTTACAAGAGCGCTACACCCGTTCCTGGGAGTTCAGAATAGATTGTTTTTCCAAAATCTAATCGAATACCGGCTGCTATGTCTTCTTTTAAAAGCAAAGCACCGTCCATATCTACATAATCTAATTGTGGTAATAATTGTGCAATAGCTGAGATTCCCACAGTAGATTCGGTCATGCAACCTGCCATTGTCCTCATTCCTAATTCTCGAGCTTGTGCAAGCATACGTCTTGCAGGAGTTAATCCTCCACACTTGGTCAGTTTAATATTTACACCATGAAAGTGCTGGTAACACTTGAGAACATCTGTTTCGATAATACAACTTTCATCCGCTATAATGGGCAAAACAGCATGTTTGAAAACTTCTTTGTGTCCATGCCAATCATCTGCTGGTAGTGGTTGTTCTAAGAATTCTACACCTAGTTTTTTTAGTTCTACAGCATTTTGTATCGTTTCGTCAACGCTCCATCCGCAATTGGCATCAATCCTGAAAATGGCTTTTGTATGTTTTCTTAATGCTTTGACAATCGCAATATCGTCAGATGTTCCTAATTTGATTTTTTAAATTGGCCATGGCAGTTCTTTCATTTTAGCCACCATTTTTTCAATAGAATCAATGCCTATAGTATAATCTGTAAGCGGGTTTTTGTCAATATTATAATTCCATAATTCGTATAGTTTCACTCCTTTTTTTCGAGCATACCAATCATTGTATGCGTTGTCTATAGCACACAAGGCAAAGGAGTTGTGACGTAATTTTTGCTGCATTTTCACCCAGAACTCCTCTGGAGTTTCCTCGATAGTTTGTTTCAGAAGTGGTTTAATTTTTTCTAAATCAGCCATCATCATGGGAACGGTACTATTGTAGTATGGATTTGCAGTAGCTTCCCCGTAGCCTGAAATGCCATCGCTCTTTAATTCAACAATTAAGGTAGGTTGCACGTCAATCGATTTTCGCGAAATGGTGAAGGTGTGTTTTAATTTTAGGTTGTACGCTCTTAAGATCAGCTCCATTATGAGATTGTTTTAACTTGTTCTGATTAATATCCGAGCCATAAAAGAGCATCCACAAAACCGTCACGCCAAAGTTTTTCATTGTGCTGTCCGCCTTTTACTATTTTTTTTTCGTTCAAATTCAAACAATAGCATCTATTTGAATTCAGTAGGTATTCCATTTTGTTCAGGTCAGAAACCATATCTGCACTTTCGTTGTCGCCACATAGGAAATAAATTTTAGCCTTCGTCTTTTTAGCCTGTTCCATCGTTTTGTAAATATCTTTGGTAAACCAAAAAGAAGGCGAAAAAACACCTGCCTTTCCAAATACCTCGGGGTATTTTAAAACAGCATAAAAGGAATTCAATCCGCCTAACGAACTACCCATAATTAACGTATGATTTTTATCGGTCTTCGTTTTATAGTTTTTGTCTACAAACGGTTTTAATGTTTTAACAATGAATTCTAAATACGCATTCGCTTGGCCACCGCCGTATGTATCATTTTTAAAAGGGGTTAATTCCTCGAGTCGTTTGTCATTGCCATGTTCAATGCCAATTACTATTACTGGTGCATTTAAACTGTCTAATTTTTCGTCTACATTCCACTCTCCTGCGAAAGAAGTTTTTGCATCAAATAGATTTTGAGCATCATGCATATATAGGACTGAGAATTTCTTTTTTGAAGTCACATAATTTTTAGGCAAATAAACCCATATTTTCTTTGTGCTATTCAATTGAGGAGCATTAATTGTAAAACTATCAACCTCCTTTTTAGCAGTATTCTGTAAATTCTTTAGAGCTTGTTGCGCATTGATGTTTGTTGTTGTGAAAAAGAGTAGCAGCAATAGCATAGAAAATCTAATCATTGTTAGTTTTTGTGTTTTAAATTAAAAACAATATTTTAGCTAAAAATAATAATTTGATGCATACGTTCGAAGAAAAGAGGAGTTTACTTTTAGAGATGATAGCTTTTTCAACAGTAGATGGAAAATTACACAAACGGGAATATGAATTTCTGGCAATAGTAGCACAAGCTTTAGGAATAGAAAAAGATGTTTTTAATGATTTATTTCATCAAGAAGTTCCTCAATTGCCCATTAAAACTGAGTTTCTGAGAATTCAACAATTTTATAGATTGGCTTTGTTAATGTATAGTGATGGTGTGATACATGAAAAAGAAACTATTGCCATAAAGCAAATAGCTATTGATATGGGGTTGAATCCTATTGCAACGAAACGTATTTTAAAATTAATGAGTGAATCGCCAAATGCTATAATTGATGGAGCGGTTTTATTGAACATTTTTCAGGAGCAGCACAACTAGGTCAATTGACCTTGCAAGGCTTTAATCTCATCTCTAAGTTTTGCGGCTTGCATAAAGTCTAATTCTTTCGCCGCTTTTTCCATGGATTTTCTTTTCTCTCGAATAAGTTTTTCCAGTTCAGGTTTAGACAGATAAAGATTTTCTGGCTCTGCTGCAGTGTTTAAAGTAGCACCTAATTCATAATCTACAAGAGGATTTTTGGTAAAGGCGCTTTCTATTTTTTTGTTCAACGCCATTGGAACCTCGTTATGTTGGGTATTGTAATTGATTTGTTTGGTTCTTCTGTATGAAGTTTCGTCGATGGTTTTTTGCATGCTAGCCGTAATTTTATCGGCATACATAATCGCTTTTCCATTTAGGTTTCTTGCTGCACGGCCAATTGTTTGCGTAAGCGATCGATGGCTTCTTAAAAAACCTTCTTTATCAGCATCTAATATTGCTACAAGAGAAACTTCGGGTAAATCTAATCCTTCACGAAGTAAGTTGACACCGATTAAAACATCGAAAATTCCTTTTCTAAGGTCTTGCATGATTTCAATTCGTTCCAAAGTATCCACTTCTGAATGGATATAACGACAACGAATATGAACTTTAGTTAAATATTTAGCCAGTTCTTCGGCCATTCTTTTGGTCAAAGTAGTGACTAGAACGCGCTCGTCAATTTCGGCTCGAACTTGAATTTCTTCGATTAAATCATCAATTTGGTTTAAGCTAGGTCTTATTTCAATAATAGGATCCAATAATCCCGTTGGACGAATCACTTGTTCTACCACAACACCATCTGTTTTTTGTAACTCATAATCAGCAGGTGTTGCCGAAACGTAAATAACTTGATTTTGCATGGCTTCGAATTCCTCAAATTTCAAAGGACGGTTGTCCATTGCTGCAGGAAGTCTAAATCCGTATTCAACCAAGTTTTCTTTACGGCTGCGATCACCACCATACATAGCGCTTACTTGTGAGAGTGTTACATGGCTTTCATCTACGACCATCAAGTAATCTTTTGGGAAATAGTCTAGCAAGCAAAAAGGTCTTGTACCTGGTAAACGCCCATCTAAGTAACGAGAGTAATTTTCGATACCGGAACAATATCCCAGTTCCCGAATCATTTCTAAGTCGAAATTGGTTCGTTCTTCCAGTCTTTTAGCTTCAAGATGTTTGCCTATTTCTTTAAAATAATCAACTTGTTTTACCAAGTCTTGTTGGATTTCCCAAATGGCATTTTGCAATACATCTGGCGAAGTCACAAACATATTAGCGGGATAAATCGTTAACCGATCAAATTTTTCAAGGACTTGAGAATTTTTAGTGTCAAAGCTTTCTATTTCTTCAATTTCATCCCCAAAGAAGTGAATTCTATAGGCTTCATCAGCGTAGCTAGGATACACATCAACGGTATCACCTTTTATTCTGAAACTTCCGGGATTAAAATCAGCTTCGGTTCTAGAATACAAACTTTGAACGAGTTGGTGTAATAATTTGGTCCGAGAAATAACTTGTCCTTTCTCTATTGGGATTAGGTTTTTTTGAAATTCTATTGGATTTCCAATACCGTACAAACACGAAACGGATGCTACAACC
Organism: Flavobacterium sp. SOK18b; assembly: GCF_014156605.1. Lineage (NCBI taxonomy): Bacteria > Pseudomonadati > Bacteroidota > Flavobacteriia > Flavobacteriales > Flavobacteriaceae > Flavobacterium > Flavobacterium sp. SOK18b. The sequence goes on along the minus strand of NZ_QKNZ01000009.1, from coordinate 10,329 downwards.
AGAATATCTCTACGTCCTGAAAGCAACGAAGCAGTGGTTGACATTCGCATTTTTTCTAGCTCTTCATTGATGGATAAATCCTTTTCAATGAAAACGCCAGTAACAGGCATGAAGGCTTCAGGCTGATAATAATCGTAGTAAGAAACAAAATATTCTACAGCATTGTTCGGGAAAAATTGTTTGAACTCCGAGTACAACTGAGCCGCTAATGTTTTGTTGTGTGCCAAAACGAGGGTAGGGCGTTGCACTTCTTGAATAACATTGGCCACGGTAAAAGTTTTACCAGAACCGGTAACTCCTAAAAGCGTTTGGAATTGATCTCCATCAACAATACCTTGCGCTAATTTTGCAATAGCTTGAGGTTGGTCACCTTTGGGCTGGTAATCGGATACTACTTGAAAATTCATGTCTTGGAATTACTTCATACAAAGATACGACTCAATTCAAGAAAAAATGTTTTTAAAAACTTAAAACTTCCACGCTTTTTGTTGTGCTGAACTCAAGAAAGTCCAAGCTAAAATACGGCTTGTTTTTTGGCCCTGAGCCATATCAATAGTTTTGATTTCGACGGCGCTTACTTTATTTAGTGTTTTGTATAAACTAGAAAGATTTTCTTTTTTGGACACTAAAGTCGTGAACCAAAGACACTGCATCGGATATTTTGCACTTTCGTAAATCATTTGTGTTACAAACCCAAGTTCTCCGCCTTCGCAAAATAATTCGGCATTGTGACCTCCAAAGTTTAAAACAGGTTTTGTAGTTTTACTTGTACCGCTATTAGATTGTAAATTGTTTATTTTTCTTAAGGTACTTTTGGTTGCCTCATCTTGTGATGCGTGAAAAGGAGGATTGCAAATTGTAAAGGTGAATTTATCCTCAGGTGTTATAATATTTTTAAATATAAAACGTGATTCCGTTTGTTGTTGCAAGCTAATTAAATCAATGAGTTTCGGGTTGTTTTCAATGATAGCACTGCAGTTTTGAATTGCTTTTGTATCAATATCAGTTCCAACAAAACTCCAGCCGTAAACAGAACAACCTATAAGCGGATAGATGCAATTGGCACCCACACCAATATCTAACCCTTGAACAGTTTCGCCCTCAGGTATAATTCCGTTGTTGCTAGAGGCTAATAAATCTGCTAAATAATGAATATAATCAGCTCTACCAGGAATAGGTGGGCACAAATAATTGTTAGGAATGTCCCAATTTTGAATGTCAAAGTGCTGCATCAAAAGCGCTTTATTCAAAGCTTTTACCGCTTCAGGATCGCTGAAATCGATGGTTTCAGTTCCGTGCTCATTGGTTTTAACAAATTCACTTAGGGATGGATATGTAGTAATTAATTCTTTAAAATCATACCCTGTCCTGTCCAGATTCCTTGGGTGTAAATTTGTTTTTTCAGTACTCATTTTAAATCGTTCGTTCTTATTTTGGGTGCAAAGATAACCATAAGTAGTTTGCTAATGTAAAGTTAATGTGATTAAACAGCTGGAAAAGAAATCATAAAATTTAATTGAGACTTTTTTTGAAGCTTAAAAACGGCTACTTTTATGAAAAAAATGAATTTTATAGTAGCTCGATTCGTTTTCAAGAAGCGTTATATAGTAATTTCAGGAATAGTACTCTACTTGTTTTTGTGTCAAGCTTGCATGACTATGCGGTTTACTCCTAAAGAAACGACTTCATTTTTTTCAAAATCTCAAACGACGTATCAAGACACCACCTTTCAAAGCGGTGGTTTTAAGTTGCATTATGTAGCCACTGGATCAGTATTAAATCCTGTATTGCTTTTTGTTCATGGTTCGCCAGGAAGTTGGAATGCTTTCAAAGAGTATTTAGTAGATCCAGACTTGCTAAAAAAATACCGAATGATTGCTATTGATCGTCCTGGATTTGGGTACAGTGATTTTGGGGATGCTCAAAATTTGGCAACACAATCACAGTTTATATCCACATTTATCAAATCTCAAAAATTCAAAAAGCCAGTTACGTTGGTAGGGCATTCGTTAGGCGGTCCGCTTGTTGCGCAACTTGCAGTGGATCATCCCGAGTGGTATCACAGGCTGGTATTTTTAGCGGGATCTCTTGATCCAAAAGCCGAAAAACCAGAAAAATGGCGCACGGTAATTAAGACAATTCCGTTGCGATACTTAATTCCAGGAGCATTGAAACCCTCAAACGATGAATTGTGGTGGTTGAAAAAAGACTTGCTAATATTAGAAAACCAACTTTATAAAATTGATTGCGAAGTTACCATTGTACATGGCACTAAGGATGTTTTAGTACCTTACAGCAATGTGGATTACATGAAAAAGAAGTTTGTAAACGCTAAGAAATTAACTATAAAAACCATCCCCGAAGCCAATCATTTTATTCTATGGAGTCATTATGCTATTGTTAAAAGCGTTATTTTAGACGAAGAAACTAAGAATTAATCCATACATTCCATGAGTAGCAAATCACCTTCTTCATGAAGTATGGTAACTAAGCCGTCTTGAGCCACGTGATTACTACTACCAGTTCGATATCCTATAGTTAAAGTATCGTTTTGAAGCGGATAAAATAAATTATCAGAGTGTATTCCTGTTACTTGTCCTATTGGGATTAAGGAAATAGGAGTTTGTGCAGTATACCATTTTTCGAATTTTCTAGGCAACAAAAATACTTTTGAGTGATCGTCTAATATGACAATTTTCAATTGATTTCGGTATTTTGGGATGTTGGTTAGGTTTGTAATCGTGTGATCAGCTCTTTTTCCTGTTGCCCATACTACATTTACAGCAGGTATTTTTCTATTAATTAAATAATCAAAAGCTTTCTCAAGGTCTGTTTTGTTTTGGTCCGGTGTATGAACAATTTCAAGAGGATATTGAGAAGTTTTATAGATTTCAGGATCAAAACCACGGTCAAAATCACCCAAGAGTACATCTACTTTTATGTCTAGTTCCATAACCCGCACCATAGCAGAGTCTAGTACAATTACAAGAGGAGACCACTCCAGCAATTGACCTAGAAGTTCAGGATTACAGGATGCGCCATTAGCAATTATTAAGGCAGGCTCTTGATCGTCCCGAACGATATGATGTGATGACATGTTTACTGATTTTGGTTTGGAGTACAAATATACTTATTCAACTGTATAATTTCTTACCTCCGTCTCGCTTAATGAAAAATACCCAAGCGGATAGTTTTCTGGTGTGGTCGAATTGATGATATTTCCTCTTACAGTTGCTGGAGGTGCTTGAAATGGCCCACCTCCATTGTTACCAGCAATGCTTACTAGAACACTCATATAATTGTAATAGGCTTTTGAAATTCCGATATGCGTTACCTCAATTAGATCCCCTTTTTTAAGTTCGTCGTTTTGGGAAATACTAAAAAATTCATTGCCATTGAAAAACTCATCTTGATCCACATAATAATCTGCTTTTACTTGATTAGAATAGCTGTATTTGTAGAGGTAATAATTCGCAATTCCTGCAGGATCTTGGTAAAAAGTTTTTATTTCTTTATTGTTTCCGGTAAAGCCACCTTTGTCATTTTGAACAATTTTGGTAATAGAAGCAACAGGTTTTAATGTTTCTGTGGCAGTATAGGTAACGCCTTTATTAATGATATTTAGCGTGTATGTCTCATTAAGAACAGGATTAAAATTGGTACAAACATATTCTCCGGGTGTTCCTGTTTCAGTAAAAACAAAAATTGTGTTGGCACTATTTTTTATAGTCACAGTAGCTCCTGAAACTTTTGGAATTGTAGTGTCATAAAAACCAGTAGTTGTAGATAGTTTAATGGTTTGTACCGAACCACTTGTTCCTTTTTTCCAGTTTATTGCGGCTTCTATAACTAGTTTTGGCGCAGCATTATTCAAGTCAACATTTATTACATCCTCACAACTAGTGGTCATACAAGCGCTAATTAGGATAAAGAGAAGGATTACTTTTTTCATCATCTGAAATTTTAAAAATATTTTATGTACTAAAATTTAAAGTTGTAACTCACTGCAGGAACCATCCCAAAAATAGAGGTTCTTACGGCTTCATTATTGCCTGTATCTGCGTTTTGTCTAAAATTGATTGACGCAGCATTACGACGGTTGTATACATTGTAAATACTAAAAACCCATTCGCCTTTCCATTCTCTATTTTTATTTTTTGTGGGCGTTAAGGTAGCAGCTAGATCTAAGTGGTGGTAGGCTGGTAATCTATTTTCATTGCGCAATCCATAGCTAGGAACAACAATGCCTAGATACTCGTATTGTCCAGTTGGGTAGGTTACTGGTTGGCCTGTTTGAAGTGCAAAGTTAGCGCCAAAAGACCATTTGTCATTTAAATTATAGGAGGAGGTAACAGCAATATTATGTAACTTGTCATATACAGAGTTGTACCACTGACCATTGTTTATCCCTGTTTCTAGCGGAGTTCTTCCTGGTGTTTGTTGCTCTGATCTTGACAATGTGTACGAAATCCAACCGTTTAATCGACCTTCGTTTTTACGGAAAAGTATTTCCAAACCGTAGGATCTTAATTGCCCATTTAAAATAATTTGCTCAATAGCTTTATTCGCAATTAAATCGGCTCCGTCAATATAGTCCAATCGGTTTTGAACCTCTTTGTAATAGGTTTCTACCTCAAGAGAATACATGTCATCTTTAAAATTTTTAAAATAGCCCAATGCAACTTGATCTGCAATTTGAGGTTTGATAAAATTGTCACTCGGTGTCCACACGTCCAGAGGGGTAGGAGATGAGGTGTTTGAGATTAATTGTAAATACTGTACCATTCTGTTGTAACTGGCTTTTACAGATTGTTCGTCATTAATTTGGTACGCAATTGACAAGCGTGGTTCAAGGTAATTATAGTTCTTAATGACTTTATTTTTACCATAAAATTGAGAACTTATGGGTGTGGCTTTTTCATAAATCTGCAACTCTGGATCAAAAAGTACAGGATTGTTGTTCTCGTAAATATTTACTGTAGATTGTCCTAATCGATAAAACATACTGTAACGAAGTCCGTAAGAAAGCGCTATTTTATTGGATATTTCATGATCTGCATTTAAGTAAAGTGCTGGTTCAAAAGCATATTTTTTATCCAGCTGGTCAAAGTTAATTCCAGAGTTTTCATTGCTTGGTCTAATGGTCCCAGGATTGAATTCGTAGTAAATAGCGTTTAGTCCATAATTTAATTTGAACTTATTCGAAATGTAATTTTTAAAGTCGTATTTAACATTGTAGTTTTTAATGCCAGAATCCCATTTGAAACCTACAAAATCCAAATCTAAACCATAATAATAGTCACTGTAGATTAGTGATAAATTTGAAAATAGTTTTTCTGAAAATAAGTGATTCCATCTAAGGTTTAAAGTAGCATTCCCATAAATATTGGTAAAACTGTCGTTAAGACTGAAAACATCTCGACCAAAATACCCCGATAAGTATAAATTGTTATTCGGGTTTAATTTATAGCTCAGTTTTGTATTTAAATCATAAAAATAAGCAGAGTTGTCTTTTTGCTCCTCAGAAAGTTTCAAGAACAAATGCGCATAAGAGCTGCGACCGCCTATTAAGAAAGATCCTTTGTCTTTTACTAATGGTCCTTCGGCCAAAATTCTACTGGATATTAACCCAATTCCACCGTTTACATGAAATTCTTTACTATTACCATCTTTTTGATAAATGTCCAAAACTGATGATGCTCTTCCGCCATATCGCGCTGGAATTCCACCTTTATACAATTTTAAATCTTTGATAGCATCAGGATTAAAAACAGAGAAAAATCCAAAAACGTGTGACGAATTGAAAATGGTTGCTTCATCTAATAAAATTAAGTTTTGATCAGCTCCACCACCTCGCACATTAAATCCAGAGGCACCTTCGCCAGCATTGGTAACACCAGGCAATAGTAAAATAGATTTTAAAACATCAACTTCTCCCAATACAACGGGCATTTTTTTGATTGCAGAAATGGAGAGTTTATTGACGCTCATCTCTGGTTTTTTGATGTCAATTTTAGTTTTATTATCGGTAATAATTACTTCCTTTAAAATGGTTTCATTACCCACTAGTTTGAAATTTCGAATTGTATTTTGGTTCAAATCAATAGATTCCTCAAGGGTTTGAAAACCCAAGTAACTTACCTGTACGGTGTAAATTCCCTTAGGAACTGTGATTGAAAAAAATCCATACTCATTAGTAGTAACACCAGTTTTTAAACTTGGTAAAACAACATTAACGCCTATTAAAGACTCGTTACTGCTTGCATCGATTATCGTTCCGCTAAGGGTGAATTTTTCCTGAGCAAAAGAGCAAAATGACGATAGTACAACTATAAAGTACAGAATGTATTTTTTTGAATTCATTGTTTTGTTTTTATCAGAATGAAAGCACAAATTACCTCAAATAGTTTGGTAATTGGCATAGAACACATGTTAAGGTATTGCTAAGATAAAAAAAAGACAACTTTTTACAGTTGTCTTTTTTTTTGTGTCACTATTGTTATTCTACTTATGCAATTTTTGCTAAAATGGCATTGAATGTTGCACTAGGACGCATGGCTTTGCTTGTCAACTCTGGATTAGGTTGATAATGTCCATTAATATGTTGAGGTTGGCCTTGAGCAGCAATAAGTTCAGTATTAATGCTTGCTTCATTGGCTAACAACTCAGTTGCAATAGGAGTAAAAATCGCTTTTAAAGACGGTTCTTTATCTTGTGCTGCAAGAGCTTCTGCCCAATACATAGCCAAGTAAAACTGTGATCCACGATTGTCAATTCCGCCTATTTTACGTGCAGGCGATTTGTCATTTGCTAAGAATTTTTCGGTAGCTACATCAAGCGTTTCAGCAAGAACAATTGCTTTACTATTGTGTAAAGTTTGTCCTAAATGTTCTAAAGAAGCTCCAAGTGCTAGGAATTCTCCAAGAGAGTCCCAACGCAAGTATCCTTCTTCTGTAAATTGCTCAACGTGTTTAGGAGCTGATCCACCTGCACCAGTTTCAAACAAACCACCACCATTCATCAAAGGAACGATAGAAAGCATTTTTGCTGATGTCCCTACTTCTAAAATTGGGAATAAATCAGTTAAGTAATCACGCAATACATTTCCTGTTACAGATATTGTATCCTGTCCTTTAATGATGCGCTCTAAGGTAAAATTAGTAGCCTCAATAGGGTTTAAAATCTGAATGTCTAAACCAGTAGTGTCAAAATCTTGTAAATAGCGTTTTACTTTTACAATTAATTCTCTATCATGTGCTCTGTTGTTATCTAGCCAAAAAATCGCTGGAGTATTAGACAAACGAGCTCTGTTTACAGCTAGTTTTACCCAGTCTTGAATAGGAGCGTCTTTGGCTTGACACATTCTAAAAATATCATTTGCTTCAACAGCTTGTTCCATTAAAACAGTTCCATTGGTATCTACTACTCGAACTACACCATCCGTTGCAATTTGGAAAGTCTTGTCGTGAGATCCGTATTCTTCTGCTTTTTGTGCCATCAAACCTACGTTTGGTACACTTCCCATTGTTGTAGGGTCAAATTCGCCGTGTTTTTTACAAAAATCAATAGTTGCTGTGTACACACCTGCATAACTGCGGTCTGGTATCATAGCAACAGTATCTTGTTGCTTGCCTTCTTTGTTGTACATCTGACCCGAGGTACGAATCATTGCTGGCATAGATGCATCTACAATTACGTCAGATGGAACGTGTAAGTTTGTAATTCCTTTGTCAGAATTTACCATTGCTAAGGCTGGTCCGTTTGCAATTGCCTCATCCAAAGATGCTTCAACTTCGGCTTGCATTGGGTTGCCCGCTATTTTTGCGTACACATCACCTAAACCATTTCGGGTGTCTATGTTTAACTCTTGGAATAAAGTAGCGTATTTTTCGAATACTGATGCAAAATATACTTCTACGATAGCGCCAAAAATGATGGGATCCGATACTTTCATCATCGTAGCTTTCAAGTGAACCGAAAGTAAAACGTTTAATTGTTTTGCTTCGGCAATAGTTTTAGCTACAAATGTTTTTAGTGCATGTAAGTTCAGTACAGCGCTGTCAATAATCTCTCCAGCTTTTAGCGGAGTGCTTGCTTTTAAAACAGTTGTTGTTCCGTCTTTGGCTACTAATTCTATTTTTACATCTGTAGCTTCAGTCAAAGTAACTGACTTTTCACTACCGTAAAAATCGCCACTTTCCATAGAGGCAACGTATGTTTTAGAGTCTGCAGTCCAAGCTCCCATTGAATGTGGGTTGGCTTTAGCATAATTCTTAACCGCTTTTGGTGCTCTTCTATCTGAATTTCCTTCACGTAAAACAGGATTTACAGCAGATCCTAATATTTTAGAGTATTTTGCTTTGATAGCAGTCTCAGCTTCATTTTGTGGCTCTTCAGGAAAGTTTGGTAAATTGTATCCATGAGATTGTAGTTCAGCAATAGCTGCTTTCAATTGTGGAACAGATGCAGATACGTTTGGTAATTTTATAATATTGGCTTCAGGAGTAGTGGCTAGTTGTCCAAGTTCAAGTAAGGAATCAGCTGTTTTTTGATCCTCAGTCAAAAACTCCGGAAAGTTAGATAAGATTCTACCCGCTAATGAAATGTCTCTAGTTTCAATTTCAATGTCAGAAGTTCTTGTAAATGCTTGTACAATAGGTAAAAATGAATAAGTGGCCAGTAATGGCGCTTCATCAGTAAGCGTGTAAAAAATTTTTGATTTCTGTGTCATTTTTTTATTTTTATAATCGAATCACGTTAAATGTAGCTTATTCAAGGAATTTTTCTTGAAATAAGACGCACAAATATATGAAAATCAGATGTAATTGAGGGACGATTTGAGAGAGAAAAACTCGAATTTTAGGATTACTAACGTACTATTCTCAAATTGTTATATTTCAGGTTACAATCCTATTAAATTCTAAATTTATAAGGAAGTTATAAGCAAAAAAAAAGTCCCAAACATGTTGGGACTTTTATTATTAAGAGATGTTTGACTATCTTCTTTTGTCTTTGATCTTAGCTTTTTTACCAGTAAGTTCTCTGAAGTAGAAAATTCTAGCTCTACGAACTGCACCTTTTTTGTTGATCTCAATTTTTTGTAATGCAGGTAAGTTCACTGGGAAAATACGCTCTACTCCAATTGCACCAGACATTTTACGGATTGTAAAAGTTTCAGTATTAGCTGAACCTCTTCTTTGAATTACAACTCCTTTAAAGAACTGAGTTCTTGTTTTTTCACCCTCTCTAATTTCATAGAAAACAGTGATAGTATCTCCAGCTGCAAAAACTGGGAAATCTTTTCTTGTTACAAACTCGTCTTGAACGAATTTCATTAAATCTGCCATGATTGTATTTTATTATGGTTTAATTTAGGTCAACATTCACGGATCTCGCCAGAGGTTAACTTAATGTGGGCGCAAAAGTAAAGAAAAATGTTTAAAGTTTAAAGTTTTTCTTGTTTAAAGTTTCGAAGTTCTTGAATCACAACTTTAAACCTGAGACTTTAAACTAATTTTTAATCCTCCAGCAAATCCGGTCTTCTATTTTTAGTATGTTCATAAGCCATATCCTCGCGCCATTGGTCAATTTTGGCAAAATTCCCGCTCGTTAAAACCTCAGGAACTTTCCATCCTTTGTAGTCTGCAGGTCGCGTGTAAATAGGTCCTGACAACAACCCATCTTGAAAACTATCAGTCAAAGCCGAAGTTTCATCACTCAATACTCCAGGAATCAACCTGATTAAAGCATCCGATAATACGAGAGCACCAAGTTCACCACCCGATAAAACATAATCTCCTATAGAAATTTCTTTGGTAATAAAATGATCGCGCACACGCTGGTCTACGCCTTTGTAGTGCCCACACAAAATAATAATGTTTTCATACAAGGACATCGTGTTGGCCATTTTTTGGTTGAGTGTTTCACCATCGGGCGACATGTAAATCACTTCGTCATAAGTACGTTCGCTTTTTAGGTGCGTAATGCAAGCATCAATAGGTTGCACCGTCATCACCATTCCAGCGCCGCCTCCGTACGGATAATCGTCAACGCTTTTTTGTCTGTTTGTGGTGTAATCGCGCAGGTTATGAAAATGAACCTCCACCAAACCTTTATCAATAGCACGTTTCATAATCGAAGCTTCAAACGGGCTTCTCAACAACTCAGGCAAAACGGTAACAATATCAATGCGCATAATTTCTTTTATAAGTTATAATCCCGAGGATTCGGGAACAAAGATACAAAGTTGCTAAGGTTTTCTAATAATCAAATACCCAATTCAACCATTAAACTTTTCTTTAGGAGCTTGATCCAGCTATACGTTACAAT
>NZ_QKNZ01000099.1:0-23290 GCF_014156605.1 Flavobacterium sp. SOK18b | reverse complement strand
GTATTACTAGAAGCAGTATCTAAATTATTGTTTTTATCTATCAAGTGCTGTATAACAATATATCTTATTACAGGCCAAATAAGAAAACCCTCAAATTTATGGTTTACAATCTGACCATTATTATCTAAAGCATTTATTATTTCATTTGCTTTCATCTATTTTTAAAAATTTTATGTTTTTTAAAACATATATTGTTAAGCAAACTATTAATGAAGTTGTTAAAAACAACTTGTTAAAAACATTAATGTCTTTTAAAACAAATGCTAAAAAAGTAAAAGTTAAAATAATTAAAAACCAAACAAGTGGGTGATTGTTTAACGACCCTAGTTCTTTATAGGATTTCAAAAAGAACCCACTAAATCCAATATACATTAAAGAAAAAAAAGTAGTAATCACAGCAACCTTATATCCAAAGATTGGAATAAATATCAGATTTAATACTATATTTAAAACTCCTCCTACAATACTTATTTTCCATAACTGATTTGTTAAATTATTATATTGTAATCTACTAATAACATTCCAATATAAAGGACGATAACTATAACTCATTATAATTATTACCGCCAAAGGATATACTTGTTGTAAATCTTGATTTTTAACAAGTATTAAAAACATTTCTTTACACCAAAGCGAAAGTAAAAAAGGAATAAGAATAAAACCAATTTGCAAGAATTGAGTTAGCCTATAAATAGTTAACTCTGCATCTTTGGTATTTTTACTAAATAATTTAAAATAAGCTGGTCCAACCGCCATCCCTATTGCATTCCCAAAAATATCAAAATAACTCCCAAACATATATGCTATGTTGTATTGCCCTATCTGCACAACTGGAATTTTGTATATGTTCATAACCATCCTGTCAGAAGCATTAAGTAAATATGCTGAATAATTATGTGGCAACATTGGTAATGACAGTTTTAACCTAGGTAATAACCATTTCATTTTTAATTTAAAAATTGGCTCTAAACCATTCTTATAAATAACTATCCAATAAATTACACCTGAAAAAAAAGCAGAAATAAATGCTGCATAAAACCAACCCATATAACCCAACTTTAAAACAATTACAACATAGAGTTGAATTCCTAATGCAACAAACCCAGATAACATTGAAATTATCCCTAGACTTAAGGGCTTTTCAAAAAGTTGAAAATACCTGGGACCTATAATATTAGGAAGATCAAAAAATAATGACTGAATTGCAATCATACTTATAATAATGAATGCATTTTCAATTGCTTCAATTGGAAAAATTAAATAAATAACAAAACATTGAAAAATGGTATATGGAATACCAAATAACATTAAAAAAAAAATTATTTGTCTCCAAACCCATTTCCATCTTGTCGGTGATTTATAAAATGAATTTATCATAGGAGCAATCATTCCAAAATCTCTCGCCGCAGAAAACATTAATGTATAGGCCATTATTGTGCCCCAAATACCAAAATCTTTGCTTGACAAGTATGGTGTTAACATAGGAAGTAATAGTATCCCTATGACTTTCGGCAATTGAGGGGCAATTGCATAAATAATACTTGCAGATAGAATTTTCTTAACCATTATTTATAGGACTTTTGCCTTATTATTCGAGCAGGTACCCCTCCAACAATTGTATTGGCTTTTACACTTTTTGTAACAACACTATTAGCTCCTATAATTGAGTTATCCTCTATTTCTACCCCAGGATTGATAAATACATTAGCGCCTATCCATACAAAGTCGCCAATTATAACATCAGCATTCTTTACTAACCTATTTTTTAATGAAAAATCTTGATCTGCAATATCTGTTGAAGTATAAACTCTAACATTATGACTTATTTGGCAATTTTTACCAATTTTTACTTTATTCCCTTTTACAGCTTGAATAGTAGACAACTCTCCAATATATGAATTTTCCCCTATGTGAATCTCTCCATCTCCATAAAATAAAATACCATTCCCATTAAATCTAAAAGTATTATTAATTTTATATTTTTTTTTAAAAACTGAATAAATACAATGATTTTTCAAATTTTCAAATTTTATAATAAGCACACCCAAAAGAAATTTAATCATCTAACCCTGTTTTTGCAACATTATGTCTCAACTTCCAATTACCTTCTTCATCTTTATCCCATAAATGTGGAGATCTGAATTTATCACATAGATCATGAAACTCTTCTGCAGTCATACCTATATATTCCATAATATCATTAAAATATCGATCTGGAAACTCTCCATCAAAACGGTTAACTAGCGCAACGCCTTCCTCTCTGGTTAGGTGTCTGTTTCTAATTTCCTGCGCAGCATCATAGGTCGCACGACCTATTCCAAATTTAATAAATGTGGTATAAAAATGTAAATCATCAATTTTATCATCGATACCACTATACTTACTAAAGGTACCCTGAGTTCTATGAGGTCTTGCCTTAAAACCAGTGTTTTCTACAGCGTAATAATATACTTCTTGCGGCGTCCACCTGAGATAATAACCCAAGTAATGCACTTCAATATTCGCTTTTTCTAAATCCTCTAGTTTTGGTGGTAAAAAAGACATCAAATCACTTAATCGCACGTCATACTTTTCCATCAATTCTTTAATGGAAACACCTGCTAAATACACTTCGTCTAAATGCTCAAAACTAAAATAAGATTTATCACGTAAAGAAGTAGTATTATCTGCTAAAGGGTTTCCGTATTCCGCCTCATTCTCTCCGTAGAAGATAAGATTGATGCCATGCTGAGCTGCAATCTTTGGCGCTAAATTCTTCTGCCCAAGAATAAATGTTTGAAATGGGTGCAATAAATTTTCAATAGACAATTTTGTCAATAACTTCATTACCTTTCCATTTCTGTAAAATGAAATGTTATCAAAACCAGAATCTAGCCAATTTTTCCAGTTTTTCAAACCATAATCCGTATATAAAATAGGAGGCCATGTTACTGTTAAAGGATTCATATTGTATTTGTATTTCAATACATGAGCCTGATATGCACTGTCTTTACCTCCACTTCCTGGAACTAAACAATCGTAAGAACCATCATTTTTTCTGTACTTATCAAGAAGCGCTACTAGCTCTTCTTCACGCATACCCCAATCGATATTATCCTTAATTTCTGCTGTTCGACAAGCGTCACAAACACCATGTTCGTCAAAGTTCATGGTTGTTTTTTTACTGTCTTTGGTATGCTTAAACTCTACAGCCGAAGTTGGACGCTGATTAGACATGACACATTTTGTACAAAAAGCTACTTCCTGCGGTAAGCCATAATAAGCTTCTAAATTATTTTTATCTGACATATTGAAAATATTATAGTAAATTATTGATTAAAGCCCAGTTCTTATAAATAGATATACCCTTATCGGCACTTTTCTCTGGATGAAATTGAGTTGCAAAAATATTATCTTTGATAATAGATGAACAGAATTCTACTCCATCATAATCTGTTTTGGTCAAAACACAAGATTCATCAGAAGGCTTTACATAATAAGAATGTATAAAATACATGAAATCATTATTTTCTATTTCTGACAATGCAGATTTGTCCCAATCTTGACTATATTTATAAATAGTATTCCAAGCAATGTGGGGTACCTTAATTTTTCTATCCTCTAATTTTTCTGGAAATCTTTTAATTATCCCAGGAATTAAGTCCAAACCGTTTCCAGCACCAAACTCTTCACTTTCTGTAAAAAGCAATTGTTGACCTAAACAAATACCAAATAAAGGTGTACCATTAGTTACTTTATCTTTAATTGCAGTATCTAATTCTAATTTTTTCAAATTATTCATCGCCTCAATAAAAGCACCTACTCCCGGTAAAATTAGAGCATCCGCCTTCATGATGTCTTCTCTTTCAGAACTAATTCTTGCATTAATTCCTACAGTATCACAGGCTTGCTTTACACTAAAAAGATTACCTAGTTGATAATCAATAATGACCACTTTCTTTTTTAAATTATCCATTACAATCTACATTCAATATTGTTTTCAACTAACTTTTCTTTTAATTCCTTAATGGTACAAGGCTCAAAAGTATGAAAATTCCTTTTTTGATTTAAAAACTCAACATTACCTTCTAATGAAGATGCTTTCGATTCATTTTCTTTTATAAAATGATAATGAAACAAAGAGGATATCATTACTGCATCAGCATTTCCACCATTCATCAAATCTAATACCTGCTGCTGTTTTCCTGCTCCACCATGCGCTATTACGGGAATACTCACAAGACTACTGATTTTAGAAATTAAATCTAAATCAAACCCTTGTCCTGTACCTTCATTATCAACAGAGGTAATAACTATTTCACCTGCACCTAATTCATCTACTTTTTGAGCCCACTCAAAAACATCAATACCTGTATATTCACGACCATTATCTGTATAGGCTAAATATTTACCATTACTTTCTTTGATTGCCTCAATTGCAACTACAATTGTAGAAGATCCAAACATTCTAGATGCATCTCTAATCAATTGAGGATTGTTTATAGCTGCTGTGTTTAAGCAAACTTTATCTGCCCCTACACGCAGGACTTCTTTTATATCTGAGATAGATCTTAAACCTCCACCAACCGTAATTGGTATAAATATTTTTTTGGCCGTTTCTGATATAATATCATGAAGACTATTACGCTCATACAACGAAGCGACAACATCCATAAACATCAATTCATCAGCACCTTGTTCATAATAGTATTTGGCAAAATCAGATGGTTTCCCTAACACTCTTAAACCTTCTAAATGGATACCTTTAACTAAGTTTGGCCCTTTAACATCTAACCTAGGTATTATTCTTACTGTTTTCATTGTTTGTTTAAATAAAATTCTGCCAAAGTCCAGTCAGCCATTGTATCAATGTCAATACTTCTTTCTTCAGGCATTACTATTTTTTTTATTTTCTTAAATTCATTAATTGACCTATTCTTTAAAGCACTTACTTTTAACAAATACATAGAACCATTAAAAGCAAAAACATCAGGACAATCTTGTCGTCTTTGAAAATTTCCTTTTTTACTTTTATCCAAAAATCCAGATTCATTTTCTTCAAAAAGAGTAAAATAAGGGTTCTCTTTTGCTTTTTTAACACTAACCACCATTTCAACTTCGTCATCATAATTTTGAATTAAAGTATCAAAATCATCTTGAGACCTAAAAGGCGATGTGGGTTGCAAAAGTAATACTAAGTCAAAACATTTGTTATTATCTTCATAACATTTTATTGCATGCATAATAACATCATAAGAATTGGCAGTATCAGAGGCTAATTCCTCTGGTCGAACGAATGGTACATCTATACGTAGACTTTTTGCTATATCTAAAACTTCTTCATCATTTGATGAGATGCATAACTCATCCTCTTCTTTAATGTTTTGTAGAGCAAAATCAATAGTGTGTACAATCAACGGCTTATCTCCCAGAATTTTTACATTCTTACCTGGTAATCCTTTTGAACCTGCTCTTGCCGGTATTAAATAGAGTATTCTCATTACATTTTTATATTCTTTATATCTATCTGTGCTTTCTCAAAATCTTCATGCTTACCTACATCCAACCAGTATCCAGAAAATGGAAAAGAGATGACTTTAAATTTATTTCTGATCAATTCTTCCATTAAATCAGTAGCATTAAAAAAAGTATCCTGAGGAATATACCTTAGCATTTCTTTTTTCATCAAGTAAATTCCGCCATTCGAATAATAAGTATAGGTAGGTTTTTCCTTAAAGCTTTTTACTTCGCCGTTATTCGTTTCCAAAACTGCATAAGGAATATTTACTTGGTAAGGAATGGTCAACACTGCTAAATCAGCATCTTGATTAATAAACTCTAGGAAAAACTGTTCGTAATCAATGTTGGTTAATAAATCGGAATTGGTTACCAATATATAATCGTGTTCAAAATTTTTAATTTGAGAAACTGCTCCAATAGTACCTAGCGGTTCATTCTCCCAAACATATTCTATTTTTATGTTTTTTTCAATTCCTTGACCAAAGTGATTTTCAATCTGCTCTCCCAAATACTTTACAGAAACCCAAAAATCATCAATACCAAATAAAGCCAGTCGATCCAGATTGTGTTCCATTATAGCCTTGTCACCCACTTTTAACAGTGGTTTAGGTATAGTATTAGTAAAAGGTTGCAAACGTTGTCCTCTACCGCCTGCCATAATCACAGCATCTATAGGTAAATACGATCTAATTTTTCTAAAATTGATAACATTGACAATGGTGTGATTTTCATCAACCACAGGTACAATTCTGAAATCACCTTCACGGTATTCAATAATTTTTTCTAAATTATTCTCGCCTTTGGTAATATATCGCGGATTATCCTGAATAATTTCATCAATACAACTTTCAATAGCGAATCCTTTCAGTAGTCCACGTCTTACATCACCATCTGTTAATGCCCCGATTAGTTTATCTTCATTATCAACAACAAACAATATTGCGTCGGGAGCCAATTCATTGAATTGAAGTAATGCTTCTTTTATCCTGCTTCCCGAAAGAATTAAATGGTCTTTGTATATTCTCATAAAGATTCTTTTACGATTTTAATTATAGTATCGGCAACACCTTGTTTGAAATAAACGTTTTTCCCATTGTATTTTTCAAAACTCATGGCTTGAGAGGCACTTGTAACCATATCCGTTTCTTCAAAGTCACAATTCAAAACATTATCACTTTGAACTCTTCCTTTTTGTCTATCACCTACATTCACCACATATTTACCAAATGATGCCGCTTCTAAAATTCCGCTGGAGGTATTCCCAATCAAAATTTTGGCATAATGCATCGCTGAGAAATAATTGACCTTCCCAAAGTTTTCAATCAACAAAAATCGATTAGAAAAATCTTTTTTCAATTCTTCAATAACTTCTCTATAAACCGATCCTTGTGTATCGGCGTTAGGCATTGTGATAACTACAAATATTTTTTTCGAAATCGTTGCCAAAGCATTTTTCATTTCTTGAGCAAATCGCACATTATCTTGTAAAGACATTGTCTCAGGATGAAAAGTCACTAGGACAAATTCTTCATTAGGAATATTGAATTTCTCGAAGAAGGAAACTCTATCAATAGAGACAAAAGATTTAATATCATTCAAACTTAACGAACCAACATCAAAAATACCCTCTGCTGATCCAAGCAAATCAATTACTTTTTCCTTAAAAATAGCTGTCGCTGTAAAATGGAGTTTAGATGCTAATGTAATTTGGTGGCGATACACATTGTCAATAGCTCCCAATGTGGTTTCACCACCGTGTATATGAGCAAATTTCACCCCAAAAGGAATTCCTGCCTGTACAGCAGCACTCATCTCGAAACGATCACCTAAACAAAAAACTAAATCATATGTATGACTCGCCCAAAAATCAGCAAACTTCAGTACAGTTAAGCCGTATGATGAAGCGATAGATTGTGCATCATCATTTGAAATTAATGAAGAAATAGTGTGAATAGAATTATATCCATCTTGGTCAATATCCTTTACTGTATATCCATGGCTTTTTGACAAATGAGTCCCGAAAGCAATAATCTCCATTTCAAAAAAAGAATCACTTTTCATCTTTTGAAGTAAGGGAAGATAGATACCGTAATCGGCTCTTGAACTGGTTAATATACCTACTCTCATATAATATCCGAAAACAGCAATTTATCGAATTCGTTTTTATCGGTATTTAACTTTTTACCTATAATATTTTCCCATTCCATTGGAGAGATTCCGTCTCCCGGTCTTAACGAAATAATATCTTCTTCAGTAATAACATGCCCCTTTGATAAACTACGATTCAAATGGATACTTTTTCTGGCTATCGAGATGTTTTTAGTTTCACTGTCACTTGGCATTTTTTGTCCGTCTCCACTCAAGGCTAATTCAATATTTCGTATCGCCTTTACCATTGCTTTTAATTCCTCTGGCTCTAATGAAGCCACATGATCGGGACCTGGTAAAGTTCTGCTTAGTGTAAAGTGTTTTTCGATAATTGTAGCACCCATGGCAACTGCGGCAATTGGGACTTCAATGCCGAGGGTATGATCTGAATAACCAACCTGTAAACCAAAAGTTTTTTGGATTGACAACATGGCCTTTAGATTTACATCTTTCATAGGTGTTGGGTACTCTGTATTGCAGTGTAAAATAGAAATAGCTTCTTTTTTCAAACCAAATTTAATTAAAACATCAAGCGCTTGTTTGATTTCAAGTTCAGAACACATCCCTGTTGACATTACGACTGGTTTACCACATAAAGCAACCGCTTTCAAGTAAGGATAATTTGTTATTTCTCCACTTGGAATTTTAAAAAAGGAAAGCCCCAAATCATTTAAATAATTCACTCCTTCTACATCAAAGGCTGTAGAAAAAAATTGAATATTTCTCTCTGAGCAATAAGCCATTAATTCTAAATGATTTTCATGACTTAACTCTAGCTTTTTCAACATATTATACTGAGAATCATCGCCATCATTAATATTGACACTCTGATATTGTGCCTTTTTAGCTTCCTTACTCACTAATCTATTGGCAACAAAAGATTGAAACTTCACATAATCCACACCCGCCTTCACCGCTACATCAATAAGTAATTTTGCTTTATTAATGTCACCATTATGATTCACACCTGCCTCTGCAATTATTATAACTTTATTACTCATACACCCAATTTATCACCGATTTTTAATTTTAAACTAGTTTCAATTTCACATATTTCTATAAAACTATCCTCAGTTTTAATTAAAAAACCATCAGCTGTTTTTGCTAACAATTGGCCAACTGTTCCAATATATTCGGGAGCATCAACTATGATTTTAGACCTATTAATTTTGACTTCAACGCCAGAGATAAAGGTGGTTGCCATAGGGCCTGGTTTAGCAATAGAACGTATAAAATTAAATAGTCTTCTTGAAGTTTGATTCCAATTTATTAGTTCGTCTCCTTCTCCTCTTCTGCCACAGTAAAATCCAACAGGATTAATCGTGTTTTGCTCAATTCTTTTTAACTCGCCTGATTGAATTTCTTTTATCGAATCATATAAGATATTAGCACATTCAACATAAGCAATTTCTAATAAAGAACTATAATCATCATTATCATTTATGGGATAAGAGTTTTGCTTAATAATATCACCCGTATCAATTCCTTCATCTACGTAATGAACAGTAATTCCAAAACTATTTTCATCATTAATAAGTGCCCAATTCAAGATATTTCTTCCTCTATAAAAAGGTAATTTTCCTGCATGACAATTAATTGTACCGAATCTCGGCAGATCTATTATGCTCTTCCTGAAAATCTGATTAAAACTCATCGAAACAAATAAATCACAATCATAACTTTTAGCCACTCGGAAAAATTCATCAGAATTTATTTTAACAGGAAATAAATAATCAATACCATATTTATTCGAAAACCCCTTTAATGTTTCATCTGTAGTGTCAGATCTAGGAACTATAAACTGAATAGAAATAGTATCATCCTGAATTAATTTCTCAAAAGCTAGATGGGACCATGGTCCATCTGCAAAATATCCTATTTTAAATTTCATCATTGTTTTTTTATCTAACACTACTTGGTATATTTACAATGCGTTCTTCTAAGAATTCTGCATTTACATTCTCATCTCTTTGGCAATTCGCATACATCGGCAAACGGTACATCAATTGCCATATCGGTCGAGTCATTACTCTATTTGCATTCGTTGTTTCCAAAAACAAATCTCTATCAACCTTGTTTTCCAACTCCACACTCATCAACCAATAGTTTGCTTTGGTATCTGGTGTTTCTGTTCTGAAATGTATTCCTTTTGCTGCAAAGAAAGATTGATATTCTTTGGCTAATTTTCTTTTATTTTCCAAAAAACCATCTAACTGTTCTAATTGTGCACAGGCCAAAGCAGCATTCAAATTAGGCATTCTGAAATTATACCCCATCTCATCATGAACATATTCATAAGGATGAGGAACTTTAGCAGTAGTGGTAAGGTATTTCCCTTTTTCCCCTATTGCAATATCGTTAGTAACAACAGCACCACCTCCACCGCAGGTTACGATCTTATTTCCGTTAAATGAAAAAACGCCTACTTTTCCCAAACTCCCTGTTGGATTTCCTTTGTACTCACTTCCTAATGATTCGGCAGCGTCTTCCACAACAGGAATTCTCCAAATATCACAAACGGCAATCAGTTCTTCTAAATGCACTGGGAATCCAAAAGTGTGCATCGGTACACAGGCAGTTATTTTTCTGCCTGTCTTTTTATTATAACAACCGTCCTCATGCAATTCACCAAACTCTTCTAAAAATGAGGCAACTGCTTTAGGGGACAATCCCATAGTATCTAAATCAACATCTAAAAAAACAGGAATTGCATTTTGATACGCTATAGCATTGGCAGTAGCCACAAAAGTCAAGGCCTGTGTCAATACCTCATCTCCGGCTTTCACACCCACTAAACGTAAAGCCACTTGAATTCCCGCAGTACCATTTACAACGGCGACTGCTTTTTGAGTTTTGGTAATGGATTGCATCATCAATTCAAATTGATCAACGTAGGCCCCAACAGAGGACACAAAAGTAGTGTCTATTGTATCTAAAAGATACTTTTTTTCGTTACCTCCAAATTTGGGAACGTGTAATGGAATAAAATTGTCCGTTTTGTATTGGTCTTTGATAAATTGTATAACCGAATTGAAATCTCCCATAATTACATTTTTGAATCTAAATACTTACCCGTTTCTTTATGTCCGAAATTTGGAATCATATTATGAAACAGAGTAACAACTTCGTCTTTACTCCATGTCTTATCTACTTTCATCTGAGCAATTTTAGCAGTGAAATTTTCTAACCTATTTTGGTCAAAATTAACTTCATTTTTAATTACTCCCAAATTTTCAAACCGTTCCATATCCAAAACTTCATTATCGGTAAAAAACTCTTCAAAATCTTTTTCTCCAGTAGTGTCACTGGAAGTAAACAAACACGGCCATTTTTTTTGCGCAATCAAGTCTTCCACACTATTCCTTGCTTCTTGCTCTGATTCACACAAATGAGGTTCATAGCCAATTTCAGCCAAATATTTTACTGCGATATCAGCGAAAGAAATCAAATGTAAATTCTCACTCAACTTTGGAAAAAAAATATCTCTATTCTCTCCAAATAAACAAGACATCAAACAAAGTTCACCTGACTCTTTTGGCGTTACGAAATAACGTTTAATATCATTGGGAGCCACTATGGGCTGTTTTTTTAAAATACGCTGATTAAAACCATGTAATAAAGAACCATCCGAAAAGGCAACATTTGCAAAACGAGCTGTTGAAATTTTTATTTGTTGACTTTTACGCATCAAATACATTTCCATAATTCGCTTAGAGGCCCCCATCATATTGACGGGGTTCGCAGCTTTATCAGTAGAAACACAAAAATATTTTTTGGTTCCGTTCTCAATCGATTGTTGTAAGGTCTTCTCGGTGTTGAAAACATTTACATCAATCATTCGCATTAAAGTAAAAGGGTCTTTTTCGCTTCGTACATGCTTTAAAGCCGAAAGATTCAGTACATAATCGTATTTTCCGTCTGCTTTTATAAAAGCATCATACTCAATGGATCCAATATCTAAAGCAAATGTTTGAAAATCTCCAGCAATATAACCGTAAGAACTTCTCAAGTCCCGCACTAGCTCCACCATATTGTTTTCGCTGATGTCGACAACATGCAACTTACATGGGTTACGTTTGAATATTTCTTTGACTACCGATTGACCTATTGATCCAGCTCCACCAATTACCAAAAAAGAAGAACTACTAACAATTGCAGACAATTCATTTTCATAAGTTAAAATATCTTTTTCGAATATTTCTTCTTCTCTGCCGATTAATTTGAGGATATTCATATATTATTTTCTTAAGTCTAAAACTATTCGAAGTTAAATTAATTGTATTTTTTCAAAGCTAGATTAGCTATGTTTTCACCTATTGATAATGAAGATGTGGCGGCAGGAGAAGGTGCATTACATATATTAATTATATTTTTATTTTCAAATATTAAAAAATCATCTGACAAATTACCTTTACTATCGCAAGCTTGAGCTCTAACACCAGCACCTCCTATTTCTAAATCCTCTTTTTGAATTTCCGGAACTAATCGTTGCAAAGCTTTTGTAAATGCTGTTTTAGAATAGGAACGATACATTTCATACATACCGTCTTTCCAATATTTTAACGCTACTTTTTGAAATCCCGAATGACCTAAGGTTTCAAATAGTTCTTTCCAATTTACTGTTTTATTTGTATACCCTTCACGAGCAAAAGCTAATACTGCATTTGGACCGGCTTCAACACCTCCATGAACCATCCGTGTAAAGTGAACTCCTAAAAAAGGAAAATTAGGATTTGGCACTGGATAAATCAAATTTTTAACCAAATATTCTTTCTCTTTTTTAATATTAAAATATTCACCTCTGAAAGGCAAAATTTGAACATCAAGCTCTGTGTTAGTCATTTTCGCTACCTTATCCGAATACAATCCAGCACAATTGATTATCAATCTAGCTTCAAAATGTTTATTTTGCGTTTGTATTTCAGAACTGTTTCCAAGAGACATTATTTGCTGCACATTTTGTTCAAATAGAATTTCACCCCCAAGTTGCAAAAACAAATCTGCATATTTTTGC
Source organism: Flavobacterium sp. SOK18b (assembly GCF_014156605.1). Taxonomy (NCBI): domain Bacteria; kingdom Pseudomonadati; phylum Bacteroidota; class Flavobacteriia; order Flavobacteriales; family Flavobacteriaceae; genus Flavobacterium; species Flavobacterium sp. SOK18b. The sequence goes on along the minus strand of NZ_QKNZ01000099.1, from coordinate 10,629 downwards.
GAAATTTCTTTGTAGTCTACTATACCTGTCTGTGGAACCCAAATTCCTCCTACACCTGAACAATGAGGCTCAATTTCTTTAATTTCTTGGGCATTAATTCTTTTTAACCCTAAAAGTCCATTAGCAATACCTCTATCATAAATACCATTCATAAGTGGTAATTCCTCTTTCTCAGTGGCAACAATTATTTTACCGCATAAATCAATCTTAATTTCATTCTCATTGCAGAATTGAATTAATTTGCCATATCCAGCTTTACAGTTTATAGCCTTTAAACTGCCGGGTTTATAGTAAATGCCTGAATGAATAACTCCGCTATTATGACCAGTTTGATGTTTTGCAATTTGATTTTCTTTTTCTAAAATAAGAACTCTTAATTTAGAATTTTTCTTTTTTATGTGTAAAGCTGCGGATAAACCTACTATTCCTCCTCCAATTATTATAATATCATACATTATGAGACAATCAATTTAAATTAGTTAGTACCAATACCATAGTATTCTATTCCATACGAATTTACCTCTACTTGATCATAAATATTTCTTCCATCAAAGATAATTGGAAAATTAAGGAGTTCATTAATTCTCTCAAAATTAGGAGAACGAAAATCGGACCATTCTGTAACAATCAATAAGGCATCCGCATTTGATAGAGCATCATATTCATTATCACAATAAACAATCTCATCTCCGATTATATGTTTGGCTTCAACCATTGCCACTGGATCATACGCTTGTACTTTTCCTCCAGCCGCCAAAATACTGTCAATTAATACTAATGAAGGAGCTTCACGCATATCGTCAGTGTTGGGTTTAAAAGAAAGCCCCCACATTGCTATAGTTTTCCCTTTCAGACTTCCTTGAAATCGATTATTCAATTTATTAAACAATACTGTTTTCTGATATTCATTTACAGCTTCAACTGCTTGTAAAATTCGCATAGAATAACCATTCTCACTGGCAGTCCGTATAAGTGCTTTGACATCTTTTGGAAAACAAGATCCTCCATAACCTATTCCCGGATAAATAAATTTGTTTCCAATGCGAGCATCACTTCCAATTCCTTTCCGCACCATATTCACGTCTGCTCCCATAATTTCACAAAGATTAGCTATATCGTTCATGAAACTAATTTTTGTAGCCAACATACTATTAGCTGCGTATTTGGTCATCTCTGCGCTTGGCACATCCATAAAAATTATAGGGTGTCCATTCAATAAAAATGGTTTATATAATTTACGAATTACCTCTGTTGCTTTTTTGCTAGAAACTCCAACCACAATACGGTCAGGTTTCAAAAAATCGTCTATCGCAGCCCCCTCTTTTAAAAACTCAGGATTTGATGCCACATCAAATTGTATATCAAGATTACGATTATCTAATTCATTTTGAATCGCTAAATGGACTTTTGCAGCAGTCCCAACTGGTACAGTACTTTTAGTTACTATTACACCGTAACTATTCATATATTCACCAATTTGTTTTGCTACTGTAAGAACATATTTCAAATCAGCACTTCCATTTTCACCCGGTGGTGTCCCAACTGCAATAAAAGCAACATCAGTTCCCGGAATGCTCTCTTCCAAAGAAGTTGAAAATTTCAATTTTCCTTTAGCTACATTTTTAATCAACAAAGCTTCAAGGCCAGGCTCAAAAATAGGAATTATCCCTTTATTTAAATTATCTATTTTCTTTTCATCAATATCAACACAAATAACATCAATACCTACTTCTGCGAAACAAGTTCCCGTTACTAATCCAACATAACCTGTCCCTATTACAACTATTTTCATGATTTTTTTAATAATTCTTTATTAGCTACTTCTTCCCTTAATGCACTGCTAGAAAAACGATGATTCCTTTTATTGAAATACAATTCAATTTCTTTTTCCTCGCAATAAGCTCTGCCAGTGAAATTTTCCTCCTTGTATTCATCTCCAATAATACGCACATCGATTTTAAACGAACGTAAAATATCTTCTAAATCCTCTTCCGTAGCATACGGAACAATCTCATCAACGAACTTACAGCCTTTTAATTGGATGTAACGCTCTACAACGGTTTGCACTGGTCTATTCTTCTCAGGTCGATCCAGCGTAGGATCAGTTTGCAAACCCACAATCAAATAATTACATTGCCGTTTTGATTCCTCCAACATTTTTACATGCCCAGCATGAAATAAATCAAAAGCACTAAAAGTTATTCCAACTCGAATTGTATTGCTTTCCATAATTACACCGCTGGTTTTAAAATACGTCTCGCTAACAGAAAAATAACAATCACAAAAACTAATAGAAATCCTCCCATTATAATGCCCTTTGCTGTTCCGAACTTCTCTTTCTTCAACGGCAAAATCGGTCGATCTATCACCTGAATCAATGGTGTCTCTTTACGTAGGGTAACCTTAGCAAGTTCGGTCTGCTTTACCAACTCGGTAAGTATCGCTGTATTGGCCTGTACATCCACCTGTCTGCGGGCAGATGGCGCACGGCGCACATTCATAGCAGGATTCAATCCAAAGGTATTGTCATTGGCAACAGCCACTCCCGTAATGGCACCATTCAATTCTCTGCGAATACTGTCTGTTTGTCTTTCTAGGATATCCATGTTAATCCTGGCCTTTTTACTTTTAGTATCCACATAAAAATCAGATACCTGCTTAACCAAGGCTTCCGTAAAATACTTGGCAAACAATTCATTGGTAGAATTCACATCAATCGTAATAATTGCTATTTTTTTATCTTTTTGTCCTACAGTCAATCCAGTTTTAGACAAATCCTGAAACATCACCCCAAGAATACTGTCCTGCACTCTCGTAAATGTAGCTCTCTTGGTATTAGGTAAGAACTGGATCGCCTTAAATTTAGGATTTTCATTCCATTGGTCTCTCCATTCTTGATTTTGAATGTACATTTCTGCCAAGGAAATCGTCTTTCCTTCCACCACAACGGGACTCAACAGGGTCTGTTCCACCATAGCACGGGACTTGAACAATTCCGTCAAATTAGAGCCTGTAAAAATACTTCCGCCACCCCCACCTAGATCTAAACCCAGTGAACTAGCTAAGCCCAAGGCACCGCCCAAGCCACCACTTTTCTCATCTTCTAAAGCAAAAGACAAGCTGGCCGTGTAGACTGGCTTTTTACTGAAAGAATAGGCAAGACCCAATCCGGCGCCTACAATTCCCGCTAACACAATAATTTTCCATTGTGCTAACAAATAGGAGAACCATTCTCTTGCTTTTTCTATCAATTCCTTTAACGATATTTCATCGTTCGTATTATTTTCATTCATATATTTTATTATTCTATAGGCTTTTTCGTCGGGTGTTGATCAGTAGTTATTATCCCTTTTCGCTGTCGGAGAGATAAAGGAGACTACAGTAAAACTTCTTCTATTGCATTCTCACTATACACTTATTATTAAATATTACCTCAGTATAGCAAAAATTACTCCCGCCAAACTCGCTACGACACCTGCTATACTAACAAACTCTCCTGTTGACATTTTCTTAATTTCGGGCTTTTCAGGAACAATAATTTGTGATCCTGCAATTACTCTTGGATACGATTTGACAAAAAGGAAAGAACTTGCTACACTAGCTCTTCCGTTGGGATAAATGATGTAAGCTTTTTTCTTCCATCCTTTAGCATCAATCCCACCGGCGGAATTCAAATAATAGCGAAACCCTTTATTAGGTTCGTACGGTATCTCTGAAGTTAGCAATACGTTTCCAGTAACTTTAACCCCTTCATTAAAGGAAACTACTTCAATTTCATCCCCTGGAAATAGCGTTACATTGGTGTTACTCTTTGGATTTTTAACTATAGCTCTCCAATCAACGGGTATGGTAGCAAATTTTAAATCTTCCTGTAATTTCTTCTTTAGTTCATTTTGTATGCTGTCTTTTTTACCTAAATTTAAATTAACGTTTTCTAATTCTTCAATTTGTTTGGCTTGTATCGGTCTTTTGATTTTTACTCCATCTAGATTAGCAACGGATGTTAAACCTCCTGCTCTTTGAATAACATCAAAAATGCGTTCTTTTTTACTGGCTAAGGCATACTTTCCAGCATAGTTAACAGCACCTGTAACGGTAACCATCTCCGGTTTTTCATATACTGCCATTCTGCGGATGTTGATGACATCAAAGGGACGTAAGGCAAAATTTTTAGCCTGTTCATTGTTGTTAGCTGTTATTTCAATATTAAAAAGGGTTACTTTAGTAGGATCGGCATCATTAATTTCTTCCGATTGTATCATCCTTGCTACTTCTACTCTTTTTGAAGCAGACCCTGTTAGACCACCCGCCAAAATAAGTGCGTCATTTAATGTGAGATTTTCATAATACTCATAGGTACCTGGCTTTTTAATTTCTCCGTCTATGGTTATTTTAAAATCTTCCTTAAAATCTAAAATCGAATATACAGTGACCACATCCTCTTTTTTCAGCGGAATATTAGCTTCTAAATCGCCAGATAAGGCTCTAGTCAAATTCACATTGACAATCTCAGTAGTAAGATCCGCTTGCAAACGAATGATACGCGCTCTGTTGCCGTAGGCATCCTCTTTTAAACCATTCGCTTTGGCGATTAAATCCGAAACTCGCATCCCTTCATAAAAAGAATAGGTGTCCGGTCTAAATACGGCTCCATCTATTCGGATTCTATTTTCAAAGCGGTTTAAGATTTTAGTTACACGAAACACATCTCCTGCATTTGGTTTATAGGTGCTGTATGCAGACGATTCTACATCAGTAACTTTAAATTCTTTATTGGTTTTTTGCAACACATTCACCGAGGCTGTGTAGGCAAAATCAGTAAAACCCGACGCGAACTGAAGCAAATCACTAAAGCTTTCTCCTTTTTTCATTTCAAAAATACCAGGACGTTTCACCTGCCCCTCGAGAGTAACCCTTTGTGTATAGGCTGGAATACGAATGACATCATTATCCCTCAAACCAACATTGTCCGATTGATCTCCGTTAACTAAAAAACGGTATATATCGATATTTTTAAACACTTTATTGTTTCTCAGCAACTCAATATTACGGTAACTTCCATTCTTTCCCGGCCCTCCAGCTAAAAATAAAGCATTGTACACAGAGGCCAAAGACGAAATAGAATAATTTCCTGGCTGCTGGCTTCCTATAATAGTAACACGAATTGTTCGAATACGACTCAGGCTGATGCCTACTTGGGATTGCCCCGAGCGTACCGTGGTGTATATGTTTGCAATAGCATTACGTATTTTTTGAGTTGCGGCTTCAATAGTCATTCCAGACACCGGGATTTGCCCGACGAACTGAATGTTTACTTTACCCTCTACAGTAACAGGAACGGTAGCATTAAATTCCTGTACCCCAAAAACGCTCACTTGTAGTTCATCACCGGGACCCAGAATATAATTTACTGGAGTGGCTATTTTTAAATTAGGCTCGAAATTAAGGGTTGGATTATCAAACAATTCTGAACCAAAAACTAGTGCATTTGTGGTATCCTTAACCTTGGTATTGACAATCTTTTCTTGCTTTCGAATCAGTTCCTTTGAAGGCGCTTCTTCTTTTTCTCCATCTTTAGTATCTGTGGTTTTCGAATTGGATTCTTCCAACCTGCTTTTAAGTTTCGCGAATTCAGATTTTGGCATTCCCTTGGCTAGAGCCATTGGTTCGGCTTGTTCAATAGTGAGGTTATTGCTTTGCAACTGTGCTTTTATTTTGAAAATATCATTCTCTGATAGGTAATCTACTTTTAAAGTACTCAAATCTGTACTTTTTAACAAATCTTGCGCTGCAACAGTTCCAGACTGAAACAAGGCAAATAAAAACACAAAAACAACAATTATTTTTTTCATAAAAATATTCTATTTTTTAACTAAAAAATGTACCTTGGAACAAGAACACTATTGGATTTTTAAACGACACCTATTTTGGGTAAACCCTGTACTTTTTTCATCTAAAACCATTCAAAACCTTTGCTTAATACTTTAAGAAACAACGGAAAAGAAACTACACTTATTGTTTAAAATGTACCATTACAATATTTATTATTCATGGCTTCGCCGTTGCAAGTCCCATTTTAGAACACGCTCCTCATACAAGACCGCAAATTTATACTAAATAATTAGACTAGCTAAAATTTCATTTGTCAAATTCACACTTTAACAGTAAATAAACCTAAAATAATATCTAGATTTTTCTTGCATATATTAAATAAACTACTACAGTTAGTGCGATTTCACTTAAGTATTGCCTCAAAACAAACAAAGGGCACCCTTAAAAATATCAAGCAGTAGAACGATAAAACTTTAGTAGAGCTTTGATACCAAGGCAACAAATACTTATGAACATTTGATATAATTTCTCGTTCAAATCGAGTTTTAAATGCTACGTAAATCCGCCCTTAAATCACAAGTATAAAAAACAACGATAAAGCAAAGTGGCAGCAGTCCTCAAGTTGAGGCCGCAGGATGAACGGCTCGAGCTGCGGAGCGGCGCTTTGAGGTAGTTTTTGCGCTTTTGATTTTCAGGCTTGATCTTTTGTTTCTTTTGAAATGTCAATTCGCGAACTCCCATAAATTAAAAACTCGTGAGTAATCAAGACAAAAGAAAAAAACAAATATTAGGAGATGCTTCGTTCCTCAGCATGACAGAATGGAGAGTTGATAGTCGAAAGTCATCAGTATTCAATAATTAGTCCTTATTAAACAATGTTCAGTTTAAAGTTTAGAGTTTCAGTTCACAGTTCAAAATTTATAAATAGAACTGCTACGTATACGAATTCGAAAAAACGCCCTTAAATTAAAAACGTCAAAAAACAACTAAAAAACACAGTGGCAGCAGTCCGCGAGATGAGGCTGTAAGCCGAACGGCTCGGGCTGCGGAACATAGTTTTAGAGGTAGTTTTTAAGTTTTGAATTTTCAGGCTTGATCTTTTGTTAGTCAGATCCTGAGCGCAGTCGAAGGGTTGATCAAGACAAAAGAAAAGAATAGGCATGAAAAAAAAGGCCGCCTGCTACAATGAAAGCGTGTTGATGGGATTCTTCCTTCGTCAGAATGACAAAATTGGAGCGAATCGTAAAGAATGAATAGCGCATTGCGTTTAGTAAAAACTAACCTCCTGTGATTAACAATACGTAAAACCGCCCTTAAATAAAAAGCATAAAAAACAACGAAAAAGCAAAGCGGCAGCAGTCCGCAAGTTGAGGACGTAGTCCGAACGGCTCGGGCTGTGGAGAGGCGCTTTGAGGTAGTTTTTGCGCTTTTGATTTTCAGGCTTGATCTTTTGTTTCTTTTGAAATGTCAATTCACGAACACCAATAAATCAATAACTCGTGAGTAATCAAGACAAAAGAAAAGAGTAACCTAGAAAACGAAATCGTCTGCTAAAATGAAGAATATGTGGAGATGCTTCGTTCCTCAGCATGACAGAAAGGAGAGTTGACAGTCGAAAGTCATCAGTATTAAGTGTTCGATGTTCACTGATTAGTCTATATTAGGCAGTCCTTAGTAAAGATTGATCAGGTTTCAATTGATAGTGTTCAGTAATTAGTGGTTAGCAAAATGCTTCAGGTTTCAGTTCACAGTTTTAAATTTAAAAAAAGAACTACTTCACAAATCAGGTCACAAAAACCTAACTCTTTTAACATTAAATTTATGGAAAACACCGCCACATATTGAAACTTTTCGCTACATTTGAACTCTGATTTAACGAATAACTGGAATTATTCGAGGTCTTAAATTCACTCCATTGCTCAAAAAAACAGGGTTCTAGTCCGTATTTTTGAGCTTTTTTTATGGCTAAAGGCAATCCACTTGACCTTAATTAAACAAATAATCTTCCATAAAATCTTCGTTTTTAACGAGATACAGCCGAAATACAGACATTATTAAGCGTTTTTTTTATCCAAAAAGACGTAAAAATGTTTTAAAAACGCTTTTTAAAAAATCATCTTGATGGTATTTTTACATCGTCTTGATGAACTTTTTGCTTCGTCAAGACGATTTTTTTGTTGCATCAAGACGATTTGAACGCTATTTTGACATTATTGGGCATAAAAAAACCTCGAATACTGGAATATTCGAGGTCTTAAACTCAGTCTTTTACTACTGAACAGGGTTCTAGCCCACTTTTCTAAAAGATAAATCCTTTAACATACTGCGCATTTTCTTGCCAGGACGGAAGAGCACACGCGTTTTTTTGATGGCTGCTGTTGATACCTCATCAGCAACATCTTTACCTTCAGAGCTAATGCCCACTTGAAAATTGCCTAAACGGCCTAACTTCACAATGCGACCTTGACCCAGTTCGCCAATGATGTTGTGTTCTAGAGAAGCGAGTACGGCGTAGCAATCAGAAGCCGTCAAGGTACTCTGATACGAAATCAACTCAGCAAGTCTTTCGAAATCAACATCGCCATCTGCAACAGCAGCAGCATAAAATTTTTCCGGAGCCACTAAGTCTCTCGGGTTCTTCCTTGGAAGAATTTTGTATTTAATAGCCATCGTTTTTGGTATTAAATTAATAAATAAGTTTGTCTTAGTATACCTACTAAAGCATCTAACTGACTTTACAAACATAAGATACTTTTGCTGTAACTAAAAGCCAAACTTATTCACAATTGAGGCTTGTTTTTAACAACGAAAAGAAATGTGCAAAGAAACACAAAGCCCTTAAAAACAGTATTTTAATTTTATTTAAAATTCGTTAAACCTTATTAACTATAGGTTTTTCGCAAAAGACGATAAAGAAAGGTATTTAAGACAGCATATTGACATTATAACTTCCAGCAAACAAATTAAGAGCATTTTAAGTTACTATCGTAAAACGTATCCAAACACACGGAAAACCTACCATAAGAACTTAAGCGAAAGCCCCAGAACCTGAAATAGATTCAATTCACCTACTTGTTATATTCCTTTATCTCATAAAAAAACACTAGATTTTATACATTTTTACACGACGATTTCTAAATGTCCCAAATGTCATTTATTTATTAACATTTAGAGCGTGTTTAGTAGATTAGTCCTTAGTGCAGCGTGTTAAGTTTCAGGTTTAAGTTAACAGTATACAGTTAACAGCTGACAGTTTGCAGTTCACAGTTTAGAGTTCACAACTTATAAATAGAACTGATACATAAACGAATTCGGAAAAACCGCCCTTAAATAAAAAGCATAAAAAACAATGATAAAGTAAAGTTGTAGCAGTCCGCGAGATGAGGCTGTAAGCCGAGCGGCTCGCGCTGTGGAGCGGCGCTTTGAGGTAGTTTTTGCGCTTTTGATTTTCAGGCTTGATCTTTTGTTCGTCAGATCCTGAGCGCAGTCGAAGGGTTGATCAAGGCAAAAGAAAGGAATGAACATGGAAAACAATGTCATCTGATAAAATGAAGGATATCTGGAGATGCTTCTTACCTCAGCATGACAGAATGGAGAGTTAATAGTCGAAAGTCATCAGTATTCAGTGTTCAGTGTTCAGTAATTAGTCCTTAATAAACAATGTTCAGTTTAAAGTTTAGAGTTTCAGTTCACAGTTCAAAATTTATAAATAGAACTACTACTTATACGAATTCGAAAAACCGCCCTTAAATTAAAAGCATAAAAAACAACGAAAAAGCAAAGTGGCAGCAGTCCGCAAGTTGAGAACGTAGTCCGAACGGCTCGGGCTGTGGTGCGGCGCTTTGAGGTAGTTTTTGCGCTTTTGATTTTCAGGCTTGATCTTTTGTTCGTCAGATCCTGAGCGCAGTCGAAGGGTTGATCAAGGCAAAAGAAAGGAATGAACATGGAAAACAATGTCATCTGATAAAATGAAGGATATCTGGAGATGCTTCGTACCTCAGCATGACAGAATGGAGAGTTAATAGTCGAAAGTCATCATATTTAGTGTTCAGTAATTAGTCCTTAATAAACAATGTTCAGTTTAAAGTTTAGAGTTTCAGTTCACAGTTCAAAATTTATAAATAGAACTACTACTTATACGAATTCGAAAAACCGCCCTTAAATTAAAAGCATAAAAAACAACGAAAAAGCAAAGTGGCAGCAGTCCGCAAGTTGAGGACGTAGTCCGAACGGCTCGGGCTGTGGAGCGGCGCTTTGAGGTAGTTTTTGCGCTTTTGATTTTCAGGCTTGATCTTTTGTTTCTTTTGAAATGTCAATTCACGAACACCCATAAATTAATAACTCGTGAGTAATCAAGGCAAAAGAAAAGAAAAGGCATGAACAAAAAGGCCGTCTGCTACAATGAAAGCGTGTTGATGGGATTCTTCCTTCGTCAGAATGACAAAATTGGGGACGAATCGTAAAGAATGAATAGCACATTGCGTTTAGTAAAAACTAACCTCCTGTGATTAACAATTCGTAAAACCGCCCTTAAATAAAAAGCATAAAAAACAACGAAAAGCAAAGTGGAAGCAGTCCGCAAGTTGAGGCTGAAAGCCGAACGGCTTGGGCTGCGAAACGGAGCTTTATAGGTATTTTTTGAGTGTTGAATTTTCAGGCTTGATCTTTTGTTTCTTTTGTACCAAGACAAAAGAAAAGAATAAACTTGAAAATATAAATTTCCTAATTAAATCAAGACACTTGAAAAAAACCTTATTTCTTCTCTACTTTAAGCACACAACCCAAAGATTCCAACAC
>NZ_QKNZ01000098.1:0-1487 GCF_014156605.1 Flavobacterium sp. SOK18b | reverse complement strand
TTCTTTTTCTTTTATGAAATCTAAAAAAGCCTTTGGTTCTTGGTCATTAATAAGAGAGGAAATAGACTCTAATTCAGCATCTTTTTTTTGATCAAAACAAACATCGAAATAGGCTTTAAATTTGTCTTTAATTTTATCTTTTTCTAATGCTTTTATATTTTTTTCAATAAAATATCTATTTGTAGCATCCTTTAGCTTATCAAAATTTTCTTTTGAAGAAGTAATGTCAGTAGAGCCAATAAATTTAATAAAGTAATTGGAAACTGCTCTTGTTCCTTTAATAAACGATAGGTATAAAATATCTTTATCTTGCCATCTTTTAATATTTAATCTATTAGCTCTGGCTAATTTTTCAACATCAAGAGTCATCAATTTTTCAATATCTAAATTTTCGTCATCCACTGTGAATTGTGCAGCTTTATCAAGCATTGCTGTAATCAAAAAATCAACATTTTTCTCAGTATAATGCACAAAAACGACATATCCTCCTGTTGTTGTTGGTATATCTATCGCTCTTTCCAGAATTTTCATTGATTCTTGAGTAAAAGCCAAGAAATCTCCATCATTTAGATAAGATTCAACCTTTTTTTGAAATGGATAATTATCAGGATCGTCTTGAAAAGTTCCTTGAGTTGGATTTTTTGAACTGTAGTTTTTAATTAATTTTGTTACAAATTCATTGACAGTTGCATTAATGGGTAACAACTTATCAGAGCATTTTAAAGATGCTTTTCCTTTTAGTTCTTTTATTATATGGTGAAATACTATATTTACTACTGTCATAAATTTTTATTTTACACAATCAAATTAAATATTAATCATTAAAAAACGTGTCGATAAAAGTAAGAAATTTATTTAGAATAGTATCACCTACTTTTGATCTTTGTAAAATAGAGGGTTGATGTTCTAATACTTCCACTACTTCTTGTTTGGTGGGGATTCTTTGGGTGAATAAATAATCTTCTGTTAGTTTTTTTAGCTTGTCCGCATTTATCTTTTCATCTTGTACAAATTGATTGAAGGCTTTTTGCTGTTCTTCGATCATAAATGCTGCATAACCTTCCTCTATTGAAGCATCTTCAAGTAATGGCAAGTTTTCTTCAATGAAACGTTCTATCAATTCGCGTTTGCTGCGCAGTTTGACATCTCCTGCAACGATATCTAGTATTTCTTTTTGTCTGCGTTCTTTTTCCTCTGGGTTTGTTGCTTTTAACTTGGCTAATAATCCTAAAATATAGGTTACTGTAATATCATCACGATGAATCAATTCTAGTTCAAAATCGACTTCGTTAAGTATGGAGGTTTTTTCTTTTTTACCTTTATCAGATAACTCCAAGTATTTCGATTTATAGTTATCAAATTCTTGTTCTCCTAAAACAATATCGTCAAAAGTAAAATCTACAAATGATGCAATTATGTTTTTTAACCGGATAATTTCACGAAACGCTTTTACAAATTCTAGCTCTTCGTCTTCGGTATATAAATCA
>NZ_QKNZ01000097.1:0-36818 GCF_014156605.1 Flavobacterium sp. SOK18b | reverse complement strand
GTGTTATATTAGTATTGACTATCTCCCTTTAATTTTAATTTAAGATAAAAAGAACAATAAATTTAATGTTTTATGAACTTACAAAGAAATAGTTTTGTTGTTGTTAAAGTTTATTTATTTTCTTTTACAATTCCATTTTCGCACCAAAAAGAAGATGTTGACTTATTCTTGTCTAATATAGCATTATTTTGTCCAATGTTGTTTTTATCTTGCTCATTGTGATGTAGATGATATTGAATTCCTGCTAATCTTAATTTTTTTAAACCAACTCCTTTTTTTATTAGTCGGGAAGCAATTTCTGAGTCTTCTCTTCCCCAAGTGGTAAACTGTTCGTCATAGCCGTTAACTTCGAGTAAATCGTTACGCCAAAAGCTCATGTTACACCCTCTAACTTTAAATATTAATTTTTCAATAGGTTCAGTTTTCGAGTCAATAAAATAATTTACTAAAGGAAAATATACGGCATTGAATCTGTTTTTTATTTTTTTTGAAAAAGGATTAAAAAAAATAGTTTCATTTTTTAAGGTTGTGATAGTAGTTTCCTTTGAGAGTAATACCCGAGGTCCAGTTAAAAAACTGTTTTTCTTGGCATTTTTTATGTGATCTTTAATATAATTTTTGTGCAAAATAACGTCGCCATCAACTTGTATGATGTATTCAAATTTTGCATTTACTATGGCTTTGTTTCTTATTTTGGCAAGTCGAAAACCTTGATCTTCATGCCAAATATGAATTACATTTAGTTTTGATTTTTTGCTAAAGGCGGAAATTAAGTTTTTAGTTTCTTCTCTTGATCCATCATCTGCAATCAGGATTTCATTAGGTAAAACAGATTGGTTTTCAATACTTTTCAATACTAAAAGTAGTGCTTCAGGCCAGTTGTAGGTAGCTATTATTAATGAAACTGTCATTTTATTATAATTCGTTAATTCCGTTGGTAGCTTTTTTTTTATTGCTTGAAATCACTTCTTGTATTAAATCATTATGTGCAACTTCATTTTCTCGTGCGCGTTCGGGATGATAGATATGGTTAACAAAACCGTAATGTTTCATTTTAATTTTGTAAACCGAATTGTTTATCAATCGAGTTGCAAATTCTTCATCTTCATGTCCCCAACCGATAAGATTATTTTCATAACCATTTATTTTTAAAGCATCTTCTCTCCAATAGGCCATATTGCAGCCCAGCATTTTTCTAGAATTTTGCTGAGGTGTTGCAAGTAGTTTAGCAATATAATAGTTTCTAAATCCGTTAAAACGATTTTTGATATCACTATTAAACAGTGAAAAGTGTATTGATTTTGTTTCTAATAGTTTTTGAGACAAACTAATTCCCATTCTTGTTCTGCTGCCTCTAACAAAATGTTCTTTCTTAGCAAATTTCAGATGATCTTTTATGAAATTTTTGTCTAAAATAAGATCTCCATCAACTTGAATGATGTATTCAAACTGTGCTTTCTTTATTGCTTTGTTTCTAATTTTTGCCAATTGAAAACCATTGTCCTCCTGCCAAACGTGATGTAATGGCACAGGGAGTTTTTTTTGGAAAAAGGCAACAACATCTCGAGTTCGTTCACAGGAACCATCATCAGCTATTATAACTTCGTTTGGGAGTATTTTTTGATATAATACACTTGACAAACATAAATAAAGCGCGCTTTCCCAGTTATAGGTTGAAATAATTAAGCTGATTGTAGGTTGAGGCATATTTTAAATTAAACTCTAGTAAAACACCATCAATTACATTATTGTACCGTGTTTTTTTTATTGTTATTAAAGCAAATGTAATTTTAATTTTTAGATAATCAAATCTCTCTGGAATGTCTTTTTTGTATAGAATTGATCTTTTAAGATAAGAATTGAATTTGCTTGAGCACTATTAATTTATGAAAGTACTGCGTTTTCTTGATTTAAGTTCGAGTTCAAAAACATTTGAACTCAATAAGAAAAATAATTTATACATTCGGTAATACATTTCAGTTTAATATATTTGTCAAATGGACGAAGAATTACAAGCAATCATTAAAAACTTTTCTCAAACAGGAACAATTTTCTTTGGTGGGAAACGCAATACGATAAAAACGTTTAGTTACAATGGAGAAATTATTAACATTAAATCATTTAAAATCCCCATTATTTTAAATGGTTTTATTTATAAATATTTTCGAAAGTCAAAGGCCAAACGGTCATTTGAAAATGCTTCAATTTTGAGTAAGAAAGGTATAGGTACACCAAAACCAATTACTTACAAAGAAAATTTTAAAGGTGTTTTATTACGGGATAGTTATTATGTATCCGAACATTTAAACCACGATTTTACTTTTGAAAGTATTTTTCATGATCTCCCTCATTTAGATAAAGATAAAATGTTGCGAGGTATTGCTCAGTTTACTTTTAAATTACATGAAGAAGGAATAGAATTTTTAGATCATTCACAAGCAAATACTCTTGTAAAAGTTGATGCTGATGGCAATTATAACTTTTATTTGGTTGATTTAAATAGGATGAAATTTCATACTACAATGTCATTTGAAAAAAGAATGCGTAATATGCATAAACTTACACCAGATGAACAAATGATTCAGGTTATTAGTAATGAATATGCCAAGCTTTATGGACAGCCAGAAGAAAAGGTATTTTCTACAATGATGCAATACACAAAAGAGTTTTACACCCATTTTTACAAAAAACAAGCTTTAAAAAAGCGACTCAAATTTTGGAAAAAATAATTTTATTTTCCTTTTATAATGCTATCAAATGAACCAAAAGATATCTGTTTTTATCATTACTCTTAACGAGAATCAAAACATTGCAAGGTGTTTAGAAAAGTTGTTTTGGGCTGATGAAATTATAATAGTAGATTCAGGAAGTAGCGATGAAACTGTTCAAATAGGGTTGTTGTACAAAGCAAAAATCATTTTTCATAAGTTTGAGAACTTTGGTAAACAAAAACAATTTGCATTGTTACAAACCAAAAACGATTGGGTGTTATCTATTGATGCTGATGAGGTTCTCTCAGATTCACTTGTAAACGAAATTCAAAATACGGTTTTTACCTCTGAATTTGTTGGGTATACAATACCTAGAACACATGTTTTTTTGGGTAAAGTTTTTAAGTTTGGAACTGAAAATAAACGTCCTGTACTTCGCTTATTTAATAAAAAAAATGGTTTTTTTATTGAAAATAAAGTACATGAAACTGTTATAGTACAAGGAAAAACAAGGAGTTATGAAAATGAAATGCTGCATTACACTAGTGAAGATGTGACAAAAGGAATCAGTAAATGTGTGAATTATGCTTTGTTAAGTGGAGAGTTTATGTTTGAAAAAGGTAAAAGAACATATTTTATCAAACTACTTTTCAAATTCCCTCTTGAATTTATTAAAGTATATTTATTTAACAGAAATTTTTTAAACGGTTACCAAGGATTCATATGGAGTATGTTTTCAGCAATTGGAAGTTTTTTGAAATATGTAAAACTGTGGGAATTACAACGTAAATCTATTCACTCACCAGCTCCTGGTATACATTCATAACTTGACGAGCTATATTTTCATCATTAAATTTTTGCACAAATTCAAAACCTTTTTCTATCATATTGTTACGATGCTCTTTGTCTACTAATAATTTTTGAATGGCATTTTCAAGATCTATTGCATTTGTAGGGTCAATATAGACTGAATTGGGTCCGCCTGCTTCTGGGAAAACCCCACCTTGAGTTGTAATTACTGGAGTTTTTGAATATAATGCTTCAATAATAGGGATTCCAAAGCCTTCATATAAAGATGGATAAACAAAAATCTTAGCTTGTTGATATAGAATAGCCAGCTCTTCAAGAGTTAGTCCTTTTAAGAAGATTACTTTATGTTCTAAATTGTGTTTCTTGATGTAACTTTTTACTTCAATGGCATAATCGGTCTCTTTACCTACAATTACTAAACAAGTATCTATATTATGGAGTGTTTTAACAGCTAGTAAAATATTTTTTCTAGTTTCAATAGTACCCACGTTGAGAATAAATTCTTTTGGCAGATTGTATTTTGATACAACCTTTTTTTTATCGCTCTCAGTGAATTCTTTTTTGAAAACAGCGTGGCATCCTTGATAAATTACTTTTATTTTTGAAGCATCAATTTTTAAAAACTCAACAATATCATCTTTTGTTTGTTCACTAATTGCTATAACCACATCTGCTTGATGAGCCGCTTTGTTGAATTTATAAAAGTGAATTTTGCGATCAAAATAGGAATATAAATTGGGGAATTTCACAAAAATTAAATCGTGAATGGTAACCACACTTTTTATATTAGCGTAGTTTAGTCCAGACGGGATTTCACCAGATAAACCATGAAAAATCGTAATGCCATCTTTTGTTAAATCCTTTACAACTCCTTTTTGTCTCCATAAATTATAAAATTTTTGGTAAAAAGGAGACTTAGGTTTTTTCTCGACAACATTGATGTTATTAGTTTCAAATAATGTTTGTGATGCCTTTTTTGGGTTGTACAAGGCATAAGTATTATCAGGATAATATTGGCTTAGTAAGCGTATCAAATCACGACTATAGTTACCAAGTCCTGTTTTGTTATGAAAGATTCTTTTTGCTTCAAAGCCAATATTCATCTGATACTTATTTAAACTGCTACGTCATATTCACGTAAAGCATTATTTAATGATGTTTTTAAATCTGTTGATGGTTTGCGGGTTCCAATAATTAGGGCACAAGGCACTTGAAAATCACCTGCAGGAAATGATTTTGTATAACTTCCTGGAATTACTACAGAACGAGCTGGAACGTATCCTTTCATTTCAACTGGAGTTTCTCCAGTTACATCAATAATTTTAGTAGATGCGGTTAGGCACACATTAGCACCAAGAACGGCTTCTTTCCCAACATGCACACCCTCAACTACAATACAACGAGAGCCAATAAAAGCCCCATCTTCTATGATTACTGGAGCTGCTTGTAATGGCTCAAGTACACCACCTATTCCTACACCACCACTTAAGTGAACGTTTTTACCAATTTGAGCACAACTTCCTACTGTAGCCCAGGTATCTACCATAGTTCCTTCGTCTACGTAAGCACCAATGTTTACATAACTAGGCATCAAAATTACACCGCTTGAAATGTAAGCTCCATAACGCGCTACAGCATTTGGTACTACGCGAATTCCTTTTTCGGCATAGTTTCTTTTTAATAACATTTTATCGTGGTACTCAAAAATTCCAGATTCCCAAGTTTCCATTTTTTGGATTGGGAAATACATCACCACTGCTTTCTTTACCCATTCGTTTACTTGCCATCCGTCACCAATAGGTTCTGCAACACGTAATTTCCCTGAGTCTAAAAGTTCTATAACTTCTCTAATAGCATCTGTTGTTGGGGTTTCTTGTAACAAGGCACGATTTTCCCAAGCTTGCTCTATAATTGTTTGTAATGAATTCATCTTTTTAATGATTTTTGGGCAAAGATAGGATTTTTAGCCAAAAGCAAAACAGTTAAAAACAGACTAAAATGTTACAGATCTAACTTTAATTTGGGGTATTATTTCATGATATTTTTTTTGTTAAGTTAGATTTTAGATCTCAATTTTAGTTATAACAACTGTTTTTTAAGTATGATATTCAAAATTCGTACCTTTGAAAAAAAAATATAATGCCAAGAATACTCGCTATTGATTACGGACAAAAAAGAACAGGAATTGCAGTTACTGATGAAATGCAAATTATTGCATCAGGTCTGACAACAGTCGCTTCTAGTACTGCAATCGCTTTTTTAAAAGATTATTTTGCTAAAGAAAAAGTAGAAGCCGTTCTAATAGGAGAGCCTAAACAAATGAATGGACTACCCTCTGAAAGTGCTTCCATTGTCAAAGGATTTGTGACTCATTTTACCAATCATTTTCCGGATATGAAAGTCATTCGCGTAGACGAACGCTTTACATCAAAAATGGCTTTTCAGTCCATGATAGACAACGGGATGAGCAAAAAACAGCGTCAAAATAAAGCACTTATTGATGAAATTGCAGCAACCATAATGTTACAAGATTACTTAAATAGAAAATCTTTTTGAGGTTCAAGAGAATATGTTGACTTTTTGAAAAAAATCTTTAAAAAATGTAACTTTTTGGTTCAGTTTTATACTTTTTTTTGGAATTTAATAATTTATCTTTGCATTTTAAAATCTTATTATGCCTGATACAACGATACGTACCCACAGTGAAGTAGTTCTAATAGGAGCTGGAATTATGAGCGCCACTCTAGGTTTAATTTTAAAAGAGTTGCAGCCTGATATTACAATTGAAATATACGAACGATTAGATATGGCAGCTGCCGAAAGTTCTGATGCATGGAATAATGCAGGAACCGGTCACTCCGCTTTTTGTGAGCTAAATTACACTCCAGAAGGCGAAGATGGAAGTATAAACCCAAACAAAGCGATAAGCATTGCTGAATCTTTTGAAGTTTCAAGACAATTTTGGGCTTACTTAGTTCAAGAAAATAAAGTTCCCTCTCCTGAAAAATTTATCAAAAGCATTCCCCATTTAAGTTTTGTTTGGGGCGAAAAAAATATAGAATACCTTAAAAAAAGATTTGAAGCCTTGCAAGCCAATCCTCTTTTCAAGGAAATGATTTTTAGCGAAGATTTTTCTGAATTGAAGAAATGGATGCCTCTAGTTATGGAGGGTAGAAACGAGACTGATAAGGTTGCCGCTACTACTATGTCAATTGGTACTGATGTGAATTTTGGAGAGTTAACTCGAAGTATTTTTAATTACCTTACTAGTCTAGATGGTGTTACGATTCATTTTAATCATGAAGTTCTAAAGTTAAGACAGAGAGAGGATAAATCTTGGAGAATTAAAATAAAGGATTTGGCTAACGGCCAAATACGTAAAGCATATACTAAGTTTGTTTTTATTGGAGCAGGTGGAGGTTCTCTTCCTTTACTTGAAAAAGCTGATGTTCCAGAAGGAAAAGGATATGGTGGATTCCCAGTAAGTGGACAATGGCTAAAATGTACCAATCCTGATGTGATTGCAAAGCATCAAGCTAAAGTATATGGAAAAGCAAGTGTAGGCGCTCCGCCTATGTCTGTACCACATATTGACTCTAGAGTTATTAATGGAGAAAAACAATTGCTTTTTGGACCATTTGCAGGCTTCTCAACTCGGTTTTTAAAAAATGGTTCTTATTCTGATTTGCCTTTGTCTATAAAACCAGATAACATTATACCTATGATTGCAGCGGGTATCAAAAATATTCCGCTTACTAAGTATTTGATTGAACAAGTGCGTCAATCTCAAAAAGATAGAATCAATGCATTAAGAGAGTATGTGCCAGGTGCACGATCCAAAGATTGGGTACTAGAACGTGCAGGTCAGCGTGTTCAAGTTATTAAAAAAGATGAAAAGGAAGGTGGAATACTTGAATTTGGTACCGAAGTAATTACAACCGCCGATGGAACATTATCGGTATTATTAGGTGCTTCGCCAGGTGCATCTACTGCTGTTTCTATTATGATTGACTTGATTAGTAGGTGTTTTGTAAACGAATATCAAACTCAAGAATGGCAAGATAAACTTAAGGTTATGGTGCCATCATTTGGACAAAAATTAAATGAAAACCCTGAACTATTGAAAGAAGTTCGTGAAAATACCGCCAAGGTATTGAAGTTAAACTAGTATTTAGGCAATTCATATTTACAAAAAAACGCTAGTCCATATTATATTTTCTAGCGTTTTTTTTGTTAGTTAATACTCTTTAATGTTTGTGTGGTTTGAACTATTTTTTCTGATAAATTAATTAGCCACATGAGTTGTTCTATAACTAGTTGTGCCTCTTGCATAACCGAATCAAAATCAGTTTCAGTACTGTTTTTATGTATGCTGATTTCTCTTTGCTGAATGTTTTTTAGTTCTGTGAATCTTAGTTTTAATTCGTTTACAGATGCAGATTGATTTGCTGGATTATTACCATTTAAAGTTTCGATAGCATTTTCTAAATTTTGAATTCCTGTATTTACTACTACATTAAATGATTCTGATGCCGCAGTAGTTTTGTGGGATTGAATATAAGTGCCCAATGAAGCAATTGACGAAAGTAAAGAGTGGTTTAAAACGGCTAATTCGTATACTTGTTCTAGATGTAATTGTTTTGTTTTGGGTTCTTGAACCATTCTTTGATAAGAAGCCATTAGATTGCCTATTTCTATAAATGCATTTTTCCGAGCTAGTTTATAGGATATGGATAGCGTACCTTTATTATTGTAATAGGTAGAAATTTCTTTTAAATAATTTTGGTTGGCAACTACTGCCTTTTTAATCGTTGCGGGAGCGCTTAAAAATTCCCAAGTAGGCCATAAAAAATAATTGGCCACAGCTGCCAACAAAGCTCCTACAAGAGTATCTATGATTCGATATTGTACAAGTTCATTCACGTTTGGGGTTAGTATTCCGTAAATAAAAACCACATACATGGTTACAAATGTAGCTCCGATTTTATAATTAGTTTGTGAAAATGCAAACCCAAGCAGCATACATAGTACAGAAAACATGCTAATTATAAAATTATCTTTAATAAAATATAGGACTCCAAAAGCAATAATTCCGCCAAGTATAGTACCTATTATTCTTTGAAACGTGCGTTCTTTGGTTAAACCATATCCTGGTTTCATAATCACAATAATGGTTAACAAAATCCAATAAGCGTTTTGAAAAGGGAAGTAGTTTCCTAGTGCTAATCCTATTATTAAGGTAACTGTTATTCGTAATGAATGCCTAAATATGGATGATGAAAAACTGAGGTTTTCTATTAATGTTGTCCATGGGTAATGTTGAGGGGTCAAAAATTTCTCGATGTCCTTATCAAGACCTTTGTATTCAAGTGTGTTATAATCTCTTGTAAAAGCATGTTCAATAGTTTTTATTTTATCTACTTGCTTGTCAGCATACTGTAACATGGTGGTTAACATAAAAACTCCTTCGGCTGCTTGTTGTTTACCAAGTTCTTTCTCGTATTGAGTGATAACAATTTGCAAGGCATTTATGTCTTCCCAAAAGGAAAGTTTATCGAGTTGTGTTTTTCCTTTTTTAATACTTTTTGAAAAATTCTTGAGGCTTGACGCCAAATGGTAAGCCAATTTTTGATAGGTAGCTAAAACTTTTGGATGATCATCAAATTTATCATGTAGTTTTTCATGATCAAATGCTGTTGATAAAGCCAATTCAAGAATTTCAACTAGGCAAATAAAGACAACAAGCATTTTTCTATTTGCAGCAGAGGAGCCATTAATGCTATGATTGGGTATTAATACTTCTCTCACATTCTGATGAATGACATTGAGTTCTACCTGTAAATGAAGCTGCTTTTCGGTAATTGCTTTTCGATCTGCATTTAAGGACCACAAATCACCTCTAAGTTTTAAATATTTTGCGGTAAGTTTCATACATTCCTGTATTTGCAGTTCTAAATACCTATTTGGTTTTAGATAATGAAACACAAGAGAAACTAGTAAATAAAAAATCCCACCAGCAAAAATTAAAAGCGCGTGAAAAAACATGGGCCAACCCGATGTTGTATTAGAAAATGCTAATGCCAGAGCTACCAAGCAAGAAAAAGATAACATACTAGCCCTTTGACCATAGA
The DNA here is from genome assembly GCF_014156605.1 of Flavobacterium sp. SOK18b. Classification (NCBI taxonomy): domain Bacteria; kingdom Pseudomonadati; phylum Bacteroidota; class Flavobacteriia; order Flavobacteriales; family Flavobacteriaceae; genus Flavobacterium; species Flavobacterium sp. SOK18b. Next base: position 27,166 of record NZ_QKNZ01000097.1, on the reverse strand, counting down.
CAGATACAATTGCAATAGAAAAAATTAATAAAGTAATTATGGGGTAGAAAAAGACTTTATAAGGAAAAAATATATTGACAAAAAGTGTAATAATAGAGGTTGATATTGCTGTAAGCACTATGCCATACATTTTTTGGTTTAAGCTACTTGCTATGTCACTAGGATATGCAAATATGGCTCCTAGTGCAAGGACAAAACCTATATTAAACATCTCAAAATAAGTAAAAACAACTACAGGGATTACCGCCGCAATAGTAACTTTAAGAGCGTTTGTAAAGGAAGCTGTGTCTATAAATTTTTGAATCAGTGTAAGCATATCTTTAGGTTGTTACAAAGATAAGATTTGAAAAAGTTATAAGCGTTATAAACAGCGTACTTCTGTCTAAAAGATTTAATTTATTTTAAAAATTGATAGTATAATATTCATTGTTTATTTTTTACTATTTTTGCAAACTGAATAAAAAAGCTGGATACCATATTTTTTAGCTCCTAATTTTAACACTGTACAATGATTTTACCAATTATAGCTTACGGCGATCCCGTTTTAAGAAAAACAGGAGAACTTGTTACTGCAGATTTTCCTAATCTAAAGGAAATCATTTCAAATATGTATGAAACCATGTATAATGCTCATGGTGTGGGTCTTGCAGCTCCTCAAGTAGGTCTTGCTTTACGCATATTTGTAATAGATACAACTCCTTTTAGCGATGACGATGAACTAGATTCTACAGAGCAAAATAAATTGAAAGGCTTTAAAAAAACTTTTATCAATGCAAGAATGGTAAAAGAAGAAGGAGAATTATGGAGTTTTAATGAAGGATGCTTAAGTATTCCTGATGTAAGAGAGGATGTTTACAGAAATCCAACGATTACATTAGAGTATTGCGAAGAAGATTTTGTAATGAAAACGGAAGTATTTGACGGACTCATAGCCCGTGTAATTCAACATGAATACGATCATATTGAAGGGGTTTTATTTACGGATAAAATTTCGTCTTTAAAAAAACGATTGATTCAAAAGAAATTAAAAAACATATTAGAAGGAAAAACTTTTCAAGAGTACCGAATGAAATTTTTCGGAAAAAAGGGAAGATAAGTCAATCTAAGACAAGCGTGGTACAATTTTTGGGTACCCAAATAAAATTAATTAATCCAATTTTCAATAACAATTACACGAACCATGAATTTAGAAAAAATATTAGCCATTTCAGGAAAACCAGGTTTATACATTTTGAAAGTACAAACTAGATCAGGATTTGTGGCTGAGTCATTAGCTGATGGAAAAAAAATTACAGTAAACTTAAAAAGTAATGTAAGCTTACTTTCTGAAATTTCAATTTATACTTACGAAGGTGAAAAACCATTATCTGAAATCATGCAAACTATTGCTGATAAAGAAAATAAAGGGGAAGCTTTATCTCATAAGGCTGAAAACGCAAAATTAATGGAGTATTTCAAAGCTATTTTGCCTAATTATGATGAAGATAGAGTATACCCATCTGATATTAAAAAAATATTAAACTGGTACGGAATTTTACAATCAAAAGGATTGCTTAATGATCATGCACCAGCTACTGCCGAAGAACCAAGCACACCAGCAGTTGAAGAGGCAATTGAAGAAGTTGCAGAAAAACCAGCTAAAAAAGCAAAAGCTAAAAAAGAATAACAAAAGCTTCAAAATATTTAATCCCATTCAGGACGTTCTTGAATGGGATTTTTTTATTTTTACCAAAACAATATTGATGAATACAAGAGCCGCACAACTACAAGCATTTGACAGACTACTTACTATAATGGATGATTTGAGGGAAAAATGCCCTTGGGATCAAAAACAAACCATGCAATCCTTGCGTCATCTTACCATTGAAGAAACCTACGAACTTGGTGATGCTATTTTAGATAATGATTTAAGTGAAGTGAAGAAGGAATTGGGAGATCTCTTGTTGCACATTGTTTTTTATGCTAAAATAGGAAGTGAAACTAGTGATTTTGATATTGCTGATGTGTGCCATGAAATTTCAGAAAAATTGATACACCGTCATCCTCATATTTATAGTGATACAATAGTGAAGGACGAAGAAGAAGTCAAGCAAAATTGGGAGAAATTAAAACTTAAAGAAGGTAAGAAATCTGTTTTAGAAGGAGTTCCTACAAGTTTGCCAGCCTTAGTCAAAGCCAGTCGCATTCAGGATAAAGTGAAAGGAGTAGGATTTGATTGGGAAGAGACGCATCAAGTTTGGGATAAAGTGCAAGAGGAATTAGAGGAGCTACAAGTTGAAGTGCAAGCGGGAGATCAGGATAAGATAGAAGCAGAGTTTGGTGATGTTTTGTTTTCAATGATTAATTATGCCCGATTTTTGAATGTTAACCCCGAAGATGCATTGGAACGAACCAATAAAAAATTCATTAAACGATTTCAATATTTAGAAAGTAAAGCTTCAGAGTTAGGAAAGCCTTTAATGGATATGACTCTCGCTGAAATGGATATTTTTTGGGAAGAAGCGAAAAGATTGTAGTTGTCAGTTTGCAGTATTCAATATTCAGTCCCGATGCTTAAAGATTAATGTTCAGAGTTTAAAATATAGTTTTAGATTAATTAATAATTACCAATGTCAGAAAATAAAACCGAGTTAAAACGTTCTTTAGGATTGATAGATGCAACGAGTTTAGTTGCGGGTTCCATGATAGGATCAGGAATATTTATTGTAACATCGGCAATGGCCAGAGATATAGGATCGGCGGCTTGGTTGCTCGTGATCTGGATTGTTACCGGCTTAATTACCGTTGCAGCAGCCTTAAGTTATGGCGAGTTAGCAGGGATGATGCCTAATGCAGGTGGTCAATTTGTGTATATTCAGCGTGCATACGGTAGGCTTGTTTCCTTTTTATATGGCTGGACTGTTTTTACGGTAATTCAAACAGGAGTTATTGCAGCTATAGCAGTAACCTTTGCAAATTATGCAGCTATTTTTTTTCCGGTTTTAGATGAAACGCTTTTTTCTGTAGGATCGAGTTTTGTTTTTTCGTACCAAAAAGTTTTAGCCATTTTCAGTATTGTTTTACTTACTTATATCAATACCAAAGGTGTTCAAAGCGGTAAAATGGTTCAACTTATTTTTACTTCGGCTAAATTAATTGCGCTGTTTGCCTTGATTATTTTAGGATTGTATGTAGGATTAAAAACGGATGTTTTATCGGATAATTTTGCAAATATGTGGGAAGCTAGCAAAACGGTAGTTAACCCAGATGGAACTGTAACTGTTACAAAACTTGTAGGGACAGCGCTTTTAGGAGCTGCGGGTGCTACTATTATAAACTCTTTGTTTTCCAGTGATGCTTGGAATAATGTTACCTTCATAGCAGGTGAAATTAAAGATCCTAAAAAAAATATACCTCGCAGTCTATTTCTTGGAACAGTAATAGTAACTGTAGTTTATGTGTTGGCTAATGTGGCTTACCTAGCTTTATTGCCTATGCAAGGTTCGCCTAGCGCAAGTGATGCCTTGAGTAACGGAATCATGTTTGCTAATAATGACAGAGTAGGTGCGGCAGCAGCAAGTATGATATTGGGAAATGTAAGTGTCTTTGTTATGGCAGGATTAATTATGGTGTCCACTTTTGGTTGTAATAGTGGATTGATTCTCTCTGGTGGAAGATTGTTTTTTGCGATGGCAAAGGATGGTTTGTTTTTTAAACAAGCAACCGAATTGAATAAAAATCAAGTCCCAGCCAAAGCCTTGTGGGTACAGTGTATTTGGGCTTGTGTATTGTGTATTTCCGGAAAATTTGGAGATTTATTAACGTATGCTACTTTTGCATCCTTATTGTTCTATATCTTGACTATTTTAGGGGTTTTTATCCTGAGAAAAAAAGAACCTCATGCTGATAGACCTTATAAAGCATTTGGTTACCCCTTTGTTCCTGCACTTTATATTGTAGTTACGGTGGCTATTTGTCTTACCTTATTAATTTATGACACCTTCAATACCGGACTAGGATTAGCTATTGTTGCATTAGGAATCCCTGTTTATTATTTAGCAATGCCTAAAAAACAGTAATATTGAAGTAATTACTCGGCTAGTTTTTTGAGTTTAGAAAGGTCTAATAAAACTATTTTTTTTCCACTAAGTTCAATGAGCCCTAGCTTTTTAAAGTCAGAAAGTAGTCTAATGCAACTTTCTGTTGCAGTGCCTATCATGCTAGCTAAATCATCTCTAGAAAGTTGCACTTTTAGGGAAGCATCCTCATTTGTTCCAAAAGTATCATGCAAATAGAGCAAAGTTTCGGCTAGTCTTTCTTTGACGGTTTTTTGAGCTAGATTAACCATTTGATCATCGGCTTCTTTTAGATCGCCGCAAATAGTTTTCATCACATTCATAGAGAACTTATTGTTTTTGTCAAAATATCCCATCACTTCTGATTTTGGAATAAAACAAACCTGCATATCATCAAGAGCTACTGCACTTAAATTCACGGGCTCCTCACTTATCATAGATCTTTGTCCTAATAATTCCCCTTTGGTTACCAGTTTTACAATATGGTCTTTTCCATTGGCGCTAAGCTTGATGAGTTTGCAAACACCATCTTTAATACAGTAAATTCCGTTTACAGTATCTCCTTCCTTAAAAATTATTTCTCCTTTTTTTACAATATGAGACGTTTTACAATCAGATAATTGCACGAGCTCTTGTTTAGTAAGGGCTTTCAAGGAACTGAATTCGCGCACGATACATTGTTCACATTTACTCATTGGTATGATATTTTTGTTATACAAAACTAGCCTTTTATTATGATAAATATCATATTTTAATTAACATTCGTTTAGGTTCTTTGCTTCAGGAAAAATGAGCAAAGTTATGGAGAAAAACAACTGTTTCCATTGTGGATTAGATATCATAAAAGCCGAAGAAATATTTTTTGACGATAAAATTTTTTGTTGTGCGGGTTGTAAAACCGTGTATGAAATTTTCAATCAAAATGATTTAACAAGCTATTATGATTTTGAAAAATCACCTGGAGCAACACCGCAAAATACAAATGGTAAATATGATTTTTTAGACAATGAAAGTATTGTATCAAAACTATTGGAATTCAAAGAAAATGAAACAACAATTATTTCACTTAACATACCACACATACATTGTAGCTCGTGTATTTGGATTCTGGAAAATTTACAACGTCTTCAAAAAGGTATAAGCACCTCACAGGTCAACTTTCCTGAAAAACGAGTACGCATAACCTTTAACTCGGGAACAGTATCTGTTAAAGAAATTGTTTTACTGCTGAGTTCGATAGGCTATGAACCTTATATAAGTTTAGAAAACTATGAATCTGGTAAGGCTGTTGTAGATAGAAGTTTGACCTACAAACTGGGTGTTGCTTTCTTTTGTTTTGGGAATATTATGTTACTTTCTTTTCCAGAATATTTTGAAGTTAAGGAGTATTGGCTGGACCACTATCGAGGTTTTTTTAGATGGTTAATATTTGCTTTGTCGCTACCTAGTTTTTTCTACTCGGCAAGCGGTTATTATGTGTCTGCTTACAAAAGTATTAAAACCAAAATGCTCAATATTGATATTCCTATTGCCTTAGGAATCATTGTCATGTTTGTGCGCAGTACTTTTGATATTATCATGGATTATGGTTCTGGTTTTTTTGATAGTTTAACGGGACTTATCTTTTTTATGCTCCTTGGCAAAATGTTCCAAATAAAAACCTATAGTTTTTTGAGTTTTGAAAGAGATTTTAAGTCTTATTTTCCAATTGCAATTACTAAAATTAATCCTGATGGAACGGAATTGAGTATTCCTATTTATGAGGTTGAAAAAGGGAATAGATTGCTGATTAGAAACCAAGAACTCATTCCCGTTGATGGTATATTACTGTCTGAAAAAGCAGAGATAGACTATAGTTTTGTTACTGGAGAAGCAGTGCCTATTGTAAAGCATTCTGGAGATAAAGTTTTTGCAGGTGGGAAACAAATTGGGAAGATGATAGAAATGGAAGTCTTGCAAACCGTTTCTCAAAGCTATTTAACACAGCTGTGGAGTAATGATGTGTTCCAGAAAAATGTGGAGCAAAAACATAAAACAATTACTGACAAAATCAGTAGATATTTTACTCCTATATTGTTGTTAATTGCTTTTGTAGGGTTTGGATATTGGATTTTTATTAATGCCAATACTGCTTTTAATGTTTTTACCGCCGTTCTTATTGTAGCATGTCCTTGCGCGCTTGCATTGACCGCTCCATTCACTTTTGGGAATGTCTTACGAATTTTAGGAAAACAAAAATTTTATCTTAAAAATGCTTTGGTTATAGAACAATTAGCCAAAGTAGACACCATAGTTTTTGACAAAACAGGAACAATAACTACCAATAAAAAATCTAAAATTACGTATGTGCCACCCAGCGAAATAAATGGGATTGGAGTTCAAGAGGCCACAATTAATTCGGAAACTAGTACACTAATAAAAAATGCATTGCGAGGTTCAAATCACCCATTGAGCAGAATGTTATATGATTTTTTACCTAAAACCAAATTGATTAAAGTTGAGAATTTTGAAGAACAAGCTGGTAAAGGTATTCAGGCTCAAGTTGCTGGAAGTAATATAAAAATTGGTTCACGAGATTTTGTGCTCCATACAAATTTGGAGACGGATAATAAAGGTTTTGATATTGAAGTTGAGCTTGAAAATACTGTTGTGTACATTACTATTAACGAAGTTTATTATGGGAAATATATTTTCATGAATCAGTATAGAGATGGTTTAGCGAAGCTCTTTCAAGATTTGAGCAAGAAGTACGAAATTAAAATTTTATCAGGAGATAATGATGGAGAAAGAGCTACTCTTGAAGCTCTTTTGCCGAAAGGCACAGCATTAATTTTTAATCAAAAACCAGAACAAAAACTAGAGTTCATCAAAGCATTACAGGCCGAAGGTAAGAATGTGATGATGGTAGGCGATGGACTTAATGATGCGGGTGCATTGGCGCAAAGCCATATCGGAATATCTATTTCAGAGAATGTGAATGTGTTTTCGCCTGCTTGCGATGCTATTTTGGATGCCGAAGAGTTTCAAAAACTAAACTTCTTTTTACAGTATTCTAAAGATGCTATTACCACTATAAAAATGAGCTTTGTAGTGTCATTACTGTATAATGTAGTGGGATTAGGATTTGCTATCACAGGAAATTTATTACCACTTGTAGCGGCTATTATTATGCCATTGAGTACCATAACTATAGTCAGTTTTGTTACGGTAATGAGTAATTATTATGCTAAAAGAAAACGCTAGTTCATTAAATATTTACAAAGTTCACATTTCATTAACAAATGTTTCAAGTATGATAAATGTCATATTTTACGTGAATGCATCACAGTAACTTTGTTGAAATAAAAATACAATATGAGTGTCATTTATCTATTAATATCCATCAGTATTCTAGTTGCTATAGGTTTTTTTATAGCATTTATTAGAGCGGTCAAAACAGGACAATATGATGATGATTATACTCCTTCTGTTCGAATGCTATTTGAGGATGAGTTAATTCAAAAAGAAATAAAAAATAAGGAGGAGCCTTTAAAAATAGAAAATCTAGAAACTCAAAAAAATAATCAATAAACAACTTTCAAAATAATTACAAATATGGAAATGCAGCAGTTTTATTATGACAACAAAATTGTAAAAAAATTCATTTACGCCACCATAGTTTTTGGGGTAGTAGGAATGTTAGTAGGACTTATTCTTGCTTTTATGTTTCTATTCCCAAATATCACCGATGGAGTTTCGTGGTTGAGTTTTGGTCGGTTAAGACCATTACATACTAATGCTGTTATTTTTGCCTTTGTAGGGAATTCTATGTTTGCAGGTATTTATTACTCTATGCAGCGCCTTTTAAAAGCAAGAATGTTTAATGATTTTTTAAGCAACCTGCATTTCTGGGGATGGCAATTAATTATTGTTGCGGCGGCTATTTCTTTACCATTAGGATACAGCACATCAAAGGAATATGCGGAGCTAGAATGGCCTATAGACATTGCAATTGCCTTGATCTGGGTTGTTTTTGGGATCAATATGATTGGTACAATTCTAAAACGTAGGGAACGCCATTTATATGTTGCTATTTGGTTTTATTTAGCAACTTTTGTAACAGTTGCAGTTTTACATATCTTTAATAGTTTGGCATTGCCAGTTTCTGGTTTAAAAAGTTATTCTGTATATGCGGGTGTTCAGGATGCACTAGTTCAATGGTGGTATGGACATAATGCTGTTGCTTTTTTCTTAACCACACCTTTTTTAGGTTTGATGTATTACTTTATTCCAAAGGCGGCTAACCGTCCGGTGTATTCGTACCGCCTTTCAATTATTCACTTTTGGTCGTTGATTTTTATTTATATCTGGGCAGGTCCACACCATTTATTATATTCGGCATTGCCCAACTGGGCTCAAAATTTAGGTGTTGCTTTCTCAATCATGTTAATTGCTCCATCTTGGGGAGGAATGATCAACGGACTTTTAACACTAAGAGGTGTTTGGGATAAGGTAAGAGTAGAACCTGTTTTAAAGTTTTTTGTAGTAGCAATTACTGGGTATGGAATGGCCACTTTTGAAGGTCCGATGTTGTCTCTTAAAAATGTTAATGCTATTGCACATTACACAGACTGGATTATTGCACACGTTCACGTAGGCGCACTTGCTTGGAATGGTTTTATGGCATTTGGTATGATTTATTGGTTAGTTCCTAGAATGACTAAGAGTAATTTGTACTCTACAAAATTAGCTAATTTTCATTTTTGGATAGGTACTCTCGGAATCATCTTGTATACTGTACCAATGTATGTTGCTGGATTTTTACAAGCATCGATGTGGAAACAATTTAACCCTGATGGAACATTAACTTATGGTAATTTTCTAGAAACGGTTACTCAAATCATGCCTATGTATTGGATGAGAGCCATTGGAGGAACAATGTACTTGGTAGGAATGTTTGTATTGGTGTATAACATTTGGCAAACGGTTCGATTTGGATCAAAAGTAGAAGACGAACACGCCGAAGCTCCTGCGTTATTAAAAATGAGTTCAAGTAGAGTTAAGGGAGAAAAATTCCACCCTTGGTTAGAGCGCAAGCCTATTCAACTGACTATTTTGGCAACAGTAGCTATCTTAATAGGTGGTGTGATTCAAATTGTACCTACTATAATGGTAAAGTCTAATATCCCTACGATAACTAGCGTAAAACCATATTCTCCACTTGAACTAGAGGGACGTGATTTATACATTCGTGAGGGTTGTGTAGGATGTCACTCTCAATCGGTACGACCATTTAGAAGCGAGGTTGAACGTTACGGACCTCAATCAAAAGCGGGAGAATTTGTATACGATCATCCATTTTTATGGGGATCAAAACGTACTGGACCTGATTTATTAAGAGTAGGTGGAAAGTACAATGACAACTGGCATTTCAATCACTTTTGGAATCCACAAAGTATATCTGCTGGTTCTATCATGCCGGGTTACAAATGGCTTTTTGACAATAAAGCTATGGATATTTCTATGACCCAAAAGAAAATGGAAGTGATGTCTACACTAGGAGTTCCTTACACTCCTGTGCAAATTGCTGGTGGACTTGATGATTTACGCAAACAAGCTGTTGCCATTGAAGAGAGTTTAAAAAACGATCCTGATTTTGTAAAAAGTTATGAGGAAAGTAAGAAAAAAGCCGAAGCAAGAGGTGAAAAATTTGTGCCAATGAACGAACGAGAAATTGTGGCTTTAATAGCTTATATGCAACGTTTAGGTACTGATATTAAAGTAAAAAAATAGTAGTTATGTTTGAACAAATTAAACACAATATGGAGACCATTGATGGTGTAGCCATATATCCTATTCTGTCTTTATTAATTTTCTTTTTCTTTTTTGTAGGTCTAGGTCTTTGGGTTTTCTCTTATAAAAAAGAAAAGATCCAGGAGTTAAGCCAGATGCCATTGAGCGATAATTAATTGTAGTATTTAAACTAGTTAGAATGAAAAATAATTTTCCTGTATACGTTAGAGTTCCTGTAATTTTCTTTGCTGTTTTTATGGTAATGGAGTATTTCATTGACTCAGGAGACCGACCTGCATTTATAAAATTCCCAATGGTCACCGTGTTTTTATTAGTATTTCTTTTTTTATTGATTGCAGTAGAAATTACTTGGAAAGCTGTTGATACCATTACATACCAATTATTAACGCAAGATCAAAAAGAAGCTTTGCTTAAAAAACAAAATATTCGTTTTCAAGATCAGGCGTGGTATAAAAATCTAATGGCAAAACTCACTAAAACGCAGCCTCTTGATAATGAAGGACAGTTGTTATTAGATCATGATTATGATGGTATCAAGGAACTTGATAATAATTTGCCGCCTTGGTGGGTGTATTTGTTTTATGCGTGTATACTTTTTGGTGTAGTTTACATGGTACGATATGAAGTATTGGGAGCAGATAATCAAGAAATGGAACTTCAAAAAGAAGTGGCTCAAGCCAAAATTGAGATTGCTGAATATATGAAAACTGCTCCAGACTTGATGGATGAAAAAACGGTAACCTTATTGACAGAACCGGCTGATTTAGCTGCTGGAAAGGAAATTTTTATTACGAATTGTGCTGCTTGCCATAGAGCTGACGCTGGTGGTCAAATAGGACCAAATTTAACCGATGATCAATGGATTTTGGGTGGAGGTATAAAAAATGTTTTTCATACACTGGTCAATGGAGGTCGTGATGGAAAAGGAATGATATCCTGGAAAGGGACCTTAAAGCCAAAAGAAATGCAAAAAGTGGCTAGTTATATCTTGTCCTTGAAAGGCAGCAACCCACCTGATGCAAAAGCATCTGAAGGGGAAGTATGGGTTGAAGAAAGTGCAGTAGTCTCTGCTAAATAATTTTCATCCTGGGACTGGTGTTTGAACATCAGTTCCAAGTTTTGTAAACTCGTTTTTATAAATTAAAATAATGTCAAATTCATCAGACGAAGCGTTTAGAGACACCATAGGAACTATTGACGAAGAGGGGAATAGAAAATTTATCTATCCTAAAAAACCTTCCGGGAAGTTGTATGAATACCGTAAATGGGTAAGCTATTTGTTATTAATAGTCTTAGTAGCAAATCCATTTGTTAAAGTGAATGGCAACCAGTTCATGATGTTCAACATTTTAGAACGCAGGTTTACAATTTTTGGATTTCCTTTTTGGCCACAAGATTTTTATCTGTTTGTTCTTTTTATGATTATCGGAATTGTTTTCGTTATTCTTTTTACGGTTATTTTTGGACGTATTTTTTGCGGATGGATTTGCCCCCAAACTATTTTTCTCGAAATGGTTTTCCGAAGAATTGAATATTGGATAGAGGGAGATAGAGGCGCTCAAATTCGTTTGCATAAACAGGAATGGAACGCTGAGAAGATTAGAAAGAAAGGGCTAAAATGGTTCCTTTTTTTGATAATATCATTTTTTATTGCCAATGTTTTTTTGGCCTATCTCATCAGCAGTGATGCCCTTTATAAAATGATTGAGGAGGGACCACGTAACCACATCAGCACCTTAGTTTCATTAGGTATTTTTACTGGTGTGTTCTATTTTATATTTGCTTGGTTTAGAGAACAAGTTTGTATTATAGCGTGTCCTTACGGTAGGTTACAAGGTGTTTTATTAGATGATAAATCCATAAATGTAGCTTATGATTTTGTTCGAGGTGAAAAAACCGCTGGCAGATCAAAATTCAATAAGCAGGAGGATAGGAGTGCCACCGGAAAAGGAGACTGTATCGACTGTAAACAATGCGTAAATGTTTGCCCCACAGGAATTGATATTCGAAATGGAACGCAGCTAGAATGCATTAATTGTACAGCTTGTATTGATGAATGCAATACTATTATGGATAATGTGGGATTGCCTCAAGGTCTTATTAGATACGCATCTGAAGAAGAAATTGAGAAAGAAAAAAAGTTCAAATTCACCAGTAGAATGAAAGGGTATTCAGCCGTTTTATTCATTTTAACGGGAGTCTTAATTGGCTTGTTGTTCCTTCGTACTGATGTTGAGGCTGTGATTCTAAGGTTGCCAGGGCAATTGTTTCAACACAAAGGGGACAATATAAGTAATGTGTACACTTTTAAGGTGATCAATAAAACTAGTAAAGATCTTGACAGCGTTCATTTTAAATTAGTCGGAATCAAAGGAAGTTTGAAAATTGTAGGGATCCAATACTTAAAAGTGTCTAAGCAAAGCATGGACAGCGGAACACTTTTTATAGAAATCAATCAAAATATTTTAGAAACCGATAAAACAAATCTAAAAATTGAAGTGTTTAATGGTATTGATAAAATAGAAACTACCACTACTAGTTTTTTAAGTCCACGTAGTTTTAATTAAAGTGTAACAAGCAAATAGTAAGAACATGAAAATAAATTGGGGAACAGGAATAGTAATTGCTTTTGGATTGTTTATTACATTCATTTTGTTTTTTGTATTTAAGGTACAGTCTGATTCTAAATATGATAATGAATTGGTAGTAGAGGAGTATTACAAGCATGATGCTCATTTTGCTGAGGAGATGACTCGCGTACAAAATGCTGCTGATTTGCCTCAAAGGCCAATTATAAACAACAAAGCAAACGGAATAGAAGTAGAATTTCCTAAGACTTTTGAAACCAATAAAATAAAAGGGAAAGTGTCTCTATACAGGCCGTCTAATAAAAAATTAGATTTTGAAATTCCTATTTCATTATCTAATGCTACAACTTTGCTCATTCCTAAAAAAAGTTTAGCAGGCGGCCGTTGGGACATTAATATGGAATGGCAATACAACGGAAAATCATATTTGTCAAAGGAAACGGTTTACGTGAGGTAAGTACTAGAAATCATTTCAACAAAATATTCTTCATTATTTCTTAGATCAATAAGAATACAACATGTTTTACACAGCAATTATATTTGGTTTATTAAGCAGTTTTCATTGCATTGGGATGTGTGGTCCTATTGCTATGATGTTACCTGTAGACAGGAATAACTCCTCAAAAAGAGTTTTACAAATAATCACGTATCATTTGGGTAGAATTTCAGCTTATGGCACTATAGGATTTGTATTTGGTTTAGTGGGCAAAGGTTTTTTTATGGCTGGAATACAGCAGCAACTTTCTATAGGGATAGGAATTGCAATGATTGCAGTGGTACTTATTCCTGAAAAGTTATTTGCTAGATATAATTTTTCTAAGCCTATATTTAAACTCGTGGCTAGTATTAAATCAACTTTGGGAGCACAGTTCAAAAATAAAAGTTACAAGTCATTGTTTACAATAGGTTTACTAAACGGATTTTTACCTTGTGGTATGGTTTACGTTGCCTTATTTGGAGCTATTGCTATGCAAAATGCAAGTTGGGGTGTTGTATACATGACACTTTTTGGGTTAGGTACCGTACCGCTCATGAGTAGTATTGTTTTAATACAGGGATATATTACAATGCCTATGCGAAACCGAATTCAGAGATTAATTCCCTATGTGGCGATAACAATGGGATGCTTGTTTATTTTGCGCGGTTTAGGTTTGGGTATTCCATACGTATCGCCGTCTACAATGAGCTTGTTTATTCAATCTAATGCCACTTGTCATTAATTAATATGTTTTCTCATAAACAATAAAGCACGCCTTGAGCGTGCTTTATTTTTTTGTAAAAGTGGGTATCAAATTGTCATCGAAAAAAGAGCCGTTTCTGGCGCTTTTCTTTTCAATCTTAAGTCAAATGCCATTCCTATATTTCGAATATAAGGTTTGCCTTTTTCAGTAATTGCAAGGCTATTTTCATGTATCACGATAAGAGCGTCTTTTTCCATTTCTTCTAGCTGCTCCAGTACTTCTGGGAGTTCTTCAAAATATAATGAAGTATCATGCCAAGAAGTTTCAAATTGGCACATTAAATTTAAAATGTGTTTTCTAATGATGAGGTCTTCAAGAGTTAAGATATGACCTCTAAAAACTGGCAGTCTATCCCATTCAAGCAATTGGTAATAATCGTCTAGATTTTTAGCATTTTGAGCAAAACCATACCAGCTGTCACTTATTGAGGATACGCCAAGACCTATCATTAACGGAGTTTTTGAAGCACTATATCCCATAAAATTACGGTGTAAAGTTTTTTCTTGAAAAGCAATGTAAAGTGCATCGGTTTCTAAAGCAAAATGATCCATCCCTATTTCATGATATCCATTCTCATATAATAATTCTTTACCAGTTTCATACAATTGCCTCTTTTTATCATCTTGTGGCAAATCTTCGTCATTAAAACCGCGCTGCCCATTTCCTTTTATCCAAGGTACGTGCGCGTAACTGTAAAATGCCAATCGGTCTGGTTTAAGGGATTTTGTCTTTTCAATAGTGTCTATTACATCGTCAATTTCTTGAAACGGTAATCCATAAATAATATCATGACCTATTGATGTATACCCAATAGCTCTTGCCCAGAAAGTTACTTTCGCTACATTATGAAACGGTTGTACTCTGTGAATAGCGTTCTGAACCTTTTCAGCATAATCTTGCACCCCAAAACTTACTCTTCTAAAACCTAGCTCATATAGTTTTTGTAAGTGAGCATAGGTTGTATTGTTAGGATGCCCTTCAAAACTGAATTCGTGATCTACAGATTTATTGGCATGCATGAAAATACCATTTATTAAGTCCTCTAAATTTTGAGTCGAAAAAAAAGTAGGTGTACCACCGCCTAAATGTATTTCTTTGATTGTAGGTTTTTCGCCCAATAAATTGCAATATAAAGTCCATTCTTTTAAAACGGCCATAATGTATGGATGTTCTACGGCGTGATTTTTTGTAATTCGTTTATTACACCCACAAAAAGTACATAAGCTTTCGCAAAATGGCAAGTGAATGTACAAACTAAGACCTTCTTGAGGACCACTTTTACGAAATGATTGTTGTAACGTTTGAATCCATAAATCACTAGTAAAATCACTTTCATCCCAGTAAGGAACGGTAGGGTAGCTAGTGTATCTAGGGCCGGGTACATTATATTTTTGAATCAAAGAATTTTTCATAATAGATCATTTTAGCACCTCAAAAGTAGGGCGAGTCTATCAAGATAAAAATGATAATTATCATATAGAATTGTCATAAAAATAAAAAACCCCAATCCTGCTGGATTGGGGTTTACTACCTTGTGGGTAAAAATCTATTCTTCTATTTTAATATTTTTTAATTGCTTTAGTTTTTCTTTCCATACATCAAGACTTTCTTTGTGAATGGCAATGTTTTTACGAACTTCTAATACAATTGAATTCTCTTTCTTTGCATTACGAGTATTGGCAAAAAACTGAATGTTGTTTTCCAATTGAAAAATTTCATTTTGAACTTCATCAATCTTACGCATGATGAAAATTTTCTCACTATCTAGTTTTCTAGAATCATTACTTTCAGATAATTGATCCATTCTGTTAGCAAAACGCATCATGTCAGTATCCTTTTTACTCAAGCTTAATTTTTCAAAAAGAGCATCTAGAATTTTGTTGAATTTCCCTTCAATATGTCTTCTAGCAAAAGGTACTTTACCAAAACCTTTCCAGTTTTCAATATGAAGTTTTATAACATCAAGATCGGTTTTATGATCACCTGTAAGTTGAAATTCTCTCAGCGATTCTAGATATGTTTTTTTACCTTCAAATGCAGCAACTTCTTCACTGTTTTCTTCTTTTTTATGTTCTTTAAGGTGTTCAAAATAGTGGTTGCAAGCTTCTCTAAACTCTTTCCATATTTTGTCCGAATACTTTCTAGGAACATGACCTATTTCTTTCCACTCCTCTTGAATTTGCTTCATTATAGGTGTAGTGGCAGCAAAATCAGTGCTTTCTTGTAGTGCTTTTGCTTTTGCTACAAGTGCAGTTTTTTTAGCAAGATTGTCGTTTTGATCTTTTTTAATGTCTTTATAGAAAGAATTTTTAAAAGAATTAAAATTACGTACCGCATTTTTAAAAGCACTCCAAGTTTCCTCATTAACTTCTGAAGGAACTTTTCCAGCCGAGAAAAAAGCAGTGCGCAATGCCTCAACCTTTTCTATTTGGCCTAGCCACTGCGAGTGAGCATTCACTTTTTCAGTAGCCAGAACTTCAATTTGAGCAATAATGGCTTTTTTATTTTCTAGATTAGCCAACTCAACTGCACGCTGATTTTCAAATAAAACTTCACGTTTATCGTGCATTTTTTTAGTCAAATCGCTAAACTGATTCCAGATTGCATCTCGGTGTTCTCTTGAAACAGGACCTATATCTTCTTTCCAGATTTTGTGTAAATCTTGTAATTCTCTAAAAGCTTTATTAACATCTTTTTCAAGAACCAGTTCCTCAACACGGGCAACAATTTTTTGTTTTAATTCAAGGTTGTGTTTAAAATCAAGGTCTCTCGCTTCACGATCAAGATGTAAATAATCATAAAAATTTTCAACATGAAAATGATAATTATTCCACACATGGTTGTACTTATCCTTAGGAATAGCCCCTGCATTATTCCATCGCTCTCTTAAATCATTAAAATGTTTTAAGGTGTCCTTGATATTAGCTTGCGGATTTATAAGTTCTTTTAATTCCTCAACAATAGCAAGCCTATTTTCTAGGTTATTTTTTAGGTTAGTTTGTAAACTTTTAAAATGAGCATTCTTTACCTCACGAAATTGTGAATACAATTTATCAAACTGACTTTTTAATGGAGAGTGGTATTCAAACTCTTCAGTAGAATCTTGATTTTCAGCAAGGAATTCCTCTTTCTTTTCTTCAACTAAGTGGTTGTATTTAGCTAAAAAAGCTTTCTTTATTTCTTCAATATGATCCTTGAAAGCAAGTGCTTTATCGCTAGAAACAAAACCTTTAAGTTCCTCAACAAGCTCCTCAAGTGCAAGTGCATCATAATCCTTCATAGGAATTTCATGGCGCTCTTTCAACGTTTCATCTTCGCTTTCCTCTGCATTACTAGCAGCAATCGCATCTGTTGCAGTAGTGGCATCAGCTTCAATTAGTACAGCTTCGGGTTGCGTTATTTCACTTAAATCATCTTGAGTTGCAGTAGTAGCATTCAAGATTGTTTCGGTACCATTTCCATCTGCATCTTCTTGATGTTGATCCAGGTTGTCATTCTTTTCTTCTAACATTTTTTTAAATGTATAAGGTTTCTAAATAATATTGAGTCCGAAAGGTAGTAAAGCCTTACCAAAATACAAAATATACAAGCCATTTTATTAATCATACATCAAATGATGTTTTTAATTGAGAGCTTTCTCCAGCTGTACGCTATATCTTTAGGATCCTGAAAAAAATCAGGACCCTAAAGGATGCCGCTTCCATCTGGGCTAGGGATCTAGAATATAACAGAAAATTTTTAAAACAGAAGTGTATAAAATTAGTTGTAAAACTCTCAATAGCTTAACTTTAAAAAAAAGTTTTTAGCGGGATTATTTTTTACTTATTCCATATTTTCCACGCTTTTTCAGCTTGAAAAATAAGCATATCTAAACCATTTTTTGTTTGAGCGCCTTGTGCGGCAGCTTTTTTCAAAAATTGTGTTTCTGCGGGGTTGTAAATCAAATCGTAGGCAATGTGCTTCTCTGTAAAAAACGAATAGGGAAGTAGCGGGAAAGCGTCAGTATTTGGGCTTGTGCCTACTGGCGTAGCATTAATTATGATTTGGTAATTATCAAATGTTGTAGCATTAATTCGATCATAACTTATACTTGTATCTGTAGCTTCTCTAGATACAAATACATAAGGAATGTCAAGCTCATCAAGAGCAAAAGCAACGCCTTTAGAAGCTCCACCTGTGCCTAAAATTAAGGCTTTCTTGTGATGAGGTTGCAGTAAGGGTATCAGGGATTTTTTAAAGCCAAAATAATCTGTATTGTATCCTTTTAGTTTGCCTTTTTTTGTAGCTCGAATGGTATTTACGGCACCTATAAGCGCAGCTTTTTTGGATAAGGAATCTAGATAAGGAATAACCGTTTCTTTGTAAGGAATGGTTACATTAAGTCCTTGTATATCTTTGTTTTCAAACCGAATTGTTATAAAATCTTGAATGTCTTGAATGTCAAAATTCTCATAAGTACAACCTTCAAAACCTGCAGCAGCAAATTTCTCAGTAAAATATTTTTTAGAAAAAGAATAACTGATGTTACGTCCTACTAACCCAAAACGTCTTGTATTACTCTCCGTCATTTGTACCCGTATATTTTTTGATGTGGTTTTGCACTGATTTTTTCTCCCAAACAGATGGGAAAGAATTTTTTAATAACTTTGAATTGGCGGCATTGAGTCGTAAGGCATTACTCAAATGAAATTTTGCCTTCGTTGTATCGTTTAGTAAATAATATAAACCAGCTAATCGGTATTCAATTTCGTTTTCTTCAGGATAATATTCGGTAGCCTGCAAAAGTGTTTGAACAGCTGCCATAAACTCTCCTTGAAATTGTAAAATATCTACCCAAAAAAGCCAAACATCAAGGCTTGTTTCTCCATATTCAACAGCTTTTTTATAGCCAAAGGTTGCTTCTTCAAAAAATCCCATTTTTTTGTTGATACTTGCAAATCGTTTCCAATACAGTTTGTTTTGATTGTCAATAGCAAGGGCTTTGTTTACAAAATAGAGTGCTTTTTGATAGTTTTTTTGACGAACATAAAAATCGGTTATGGCAATCCAGCCTTTATCTAGTAAAGGATCTTCATGTACAGTTTGATTATAATATTTGAGTGCTAGAGCGGTATTGCCAAGTTTTTCATGACATTTTCCCATTCGCAACAGCGCATAAGAAGTTGCATCATCTAACTCAATAGTTCTGCTGTAACTTTCAACGGCTTTTTCATAATTTTTAAGACGTTCGTATGCTTTTGCTTTTTCCATAAAAGCGCCCACAAATTCATCATCTATCAGCGTTGCATATTCATAAGCACGTATAGCTTCTTCATATTCTTTTACGCTGTAATGCAAACGCCCAAGTTGGTGCCAAGCAATTTCACTATACGGATTTTTATCAATGTATTCTTTTAGAAATTGAATTGCATCTTGATTTTGATCCAAAAATTCAAAGCAATATACCACGTTATACAACGCTGATTGATCTTCAAGATCTTCTTCAAGACAATTGATAAAATTGGTTTTTGCCATTTCAAAATTGTCCATAAACAAATACTCCATGCCTATTAAATTATACACATCGGCAAGATCATCTGTATATTTAAGTGCAATTTTTAAGAGTTCAACAGCTTTTTCATGTTGGTCTCTTTTAGAGTATATATTTGCTTTTTGAATGTATATTTCTTCATTATTGGGTTCAATAGCATACAACTCATTCAATATTTTTTCAGCGAGTTCTAATTTATCATCATACACAAGCATCTCGACTTGCACGAGTTTAAGCCCTGTTGCTTTAGGATGTTGTTCCAAAGCTAATTTGAGGGCTTTTTTTGCCAAAGTGGCTTTGCCCATATCCAGATAATGAAGGATAATTTCTTCAAATTCTTCGGAGTCGAAAAAGAATACCTTGTTGGTTTTCAACATGGACTCAAATTTTGATAAGGATAAGTTATAATCTTCTTCTTCGTTGCTTAATTGCATACTTTGTGTTTTTAATTTAGCCTAACTAAAATTAGGTAATCGTGGGTGTACTGTGAAGGTAATTAAGAATTGTTGTGAACAATTTAATTAACAAAAAAATCTTTAGTTAATAACGGAAAACAGGAGTAGATCCTAATTGTATATTTAAAGATTAATTTTTATTCATCATTTCATCCATCACTTCTAGAACAATGCTACAACCTTCTCGTATTTCTTCTTCCGAAATGGTTAACGGAGGCGTAATCCTGATGGCGCATGCTTCAAATAGGAGCCAGAATAAGATAAGTCCTCTATCTTGACATTTTAAAATAACCTCGTTTGTTATATCTGGGCTTTTAGTCATGGCGGCTAGCATCAATCCTTTACCTCTTATTTCTTGTATCAAAGGATGTACCAAAAGCGATCTAAATAATTTTTCTTTCTCAAGGGCTTCCTGCATGATATTAGTCTCTGTAATTTCTTGCAAAGTAGCTAAGCAGGCTGCCGCTATGACAGGATGTCCTCCAAAGGTAGTTATGTGTCCTAACTTTGGATTGTCACTCAACAAATCCATTTGTGCTGATGAAGCTGTAAAAGCACCAACTGGCATTCCGCCACCCATGCCTTTTCCCATGACTACAATATCAGGCACCACATCGTAATTTTGGAAACCAAAAAGTTTTCCGGTTCTACCAAAACCCGGTTGAATTTCATCCAGAATCATCATGGCACCTACTTCATCACAGCGTTCTCTCACTTTTTTGAGATAGTCATTGTGGGGCTGAATGAATCCCGCTCCACCTTGAATGGTTTCTAATAATACTCCTGCTGTTTTGTGCGTTATTTTAAGCAAATCAGCTTCGTCATTAAACGTGATAAACTCCACATCAGGGATCAACGGTCGAAAGACTTGTTTGCGCTCTTCAAATCCCATGACACTCATAGAACCCATGGTATTGCCGTGATACGCGTTGTGACACGAAATCAATTGACTTCTTCCGGTGGTTCTTCGGGCTAGTTTTAAGGCTCCCTCTATGGCTTCAGTACCTGAATTAACCAGATAGGTTTTGTCTAAAGGTGCTGGCAATAATGAGGCTAATAATTTACAATATTCTACAGCTGGACTTTGAGAATATTCGCCGTAAACCATTACGTGTGAATATTTATCCAATTGATCTTTTATGGCTTGGTTGACTCTAGGATGCTGGTGACCTAAGGCACAGGCTGATACGCCTGCTACAAAATCTAGGTATTTTCTAGAATCTGTTGCGTAGATGTAGGACCCTATAGCGTGTGACACCTCCATGCCTAGCGGATAGGGTGAAGTTTGTGCTTGGTATTTTAAAAAATCTGTGTTCACAAATTATTGTTTAATCGTTTATTGGATGTTTTTTTGTTATTGGCAGCTCTTTACTGTGACTGTTTACTGAAAACTGATACTGTTCACTGTGACTGCAAACTGAGACTACTTCTTTACTTTCTTTTTATCGTAATTCAGCGTTTCTTTCCTAATTTTCATCGGAATATTCCCTTTGCCTTGAGCTGATTTAGTGGCTTTAGCAATTTTTTCATTGTCTTCATTTTCTTCGGGAGGAAAAATATCGTCCTTTGATTTTATACGTTCATCGCCTCGCCAAACTAGGCCTCGTAGTTTTCTAGCATTTTCGGGAAGTTCGTCTTCGGGGAAAATATCTCCATCAACTTCTTGAAAAAAGGTAATGGTTTCGATCTCATTATCAGCCAGTACTAAATTTATTTTACTGCTTTTATTTTTGTTAATTCCTATCAATTCTTGTGCTTCATTACGCATGTAGTAAATGACTTCTGCGTTTTTGATAATATCAACATCGTGTAATTTTCCTTCTAGAAATTTCCCATATAGATTTTGTCCCTTGACTTGATTGTATCCTGTTCCCAAGGTGTCTTTTGAGAGAATAAAAGTATTTTCGAGTACTTTAAGAGAGTCTAATTTTTGAGTGGTTTTATCTCCTATTAAATGCATAACGTCGCCCGTAATTTGGTTTTCTGCGTTCCAAAGTATTGGATTTCCTATCATTTTTGTCAGTCCCATTTTGGTACTAGAATGTATCGAATCACATTTTCCGCTCATATCCTTTTTGAAAAATCGGACGTTATTAAAGGCTCTTATGATTCTGTTTCCTTCTTTTCCAGTAACCATTAGTTTTTTTCCGTGAATATAAACCGAGTCATTTTCGACAAAATTTACTGCTACGGCTCTTTTCGTAACATACATAGAATCTTGTTTTTTAAAAACTTCGGCATAATGTCCTTTGACAATACCGCGGTTTATAGAATCTGTTATTTTTACATTTCGAGTCGCCGATGCAAATTCTCTGTTTCGATCATAATACAAACTGTCACCTTTAATCACTCTGTCGTCGTACTTGATATAGGATTTGTTTAGAAAGTGTGCTAGGTTCTTTTTGGTGTCATAAAATCCTTTTTCGGTGTAAATATAATTGGCTTTACTGGTAATTGTTGAGGGTCCTAAAAGATACGAATGTCCCGAATTACTAAAATAATCCAAATGATTTGATTTGATCACATACGTAGGATTGGTAATCGTAACCGCTGTCAAAAATCGAAACTTCTTTTCCTTTACATAATACCTACCTGAATTACTCTTAAGTGTATTGTCTTTATTGGTAATAGTTCCCGGTGTATCGTAATACGCTTCCTGAATATTTCGGTCAAAATTGATGATATCTGTTACTAAGGTTGCGTCCGGCGAACTCATAACTGCGTCACCAGAAGCATATGCTTTTTTAACATTTGCATTATACTCGGCATATTTACTATTCAAAAACAAAGTATCTCCTTGTACCATTTGTACATTTCCAAAAGCTTTGATGTACTTTTCTTTTGAAAAATAATACGCTTTGTTACAAGTAAGTACAATACCGTCGTGACTTATACGAACGTTTCCCATTAATAAAAGCCCATCTGGAACTTCGAGTTCATTAACTTCTTGAAAATCGGCATTTTCAATAACTAATATTTTGGGGGCTTGCGCCAAAACAAACTGCGAAATCAATAAAACGGCTAGTTGAGTAAGGAAAAAAAGTGTTTTTTTCAATGGATCTAATTTTTGTCAAATTTATGAAAAAGGAAACAATCCTAATCCATATTAGGATTTATTTATAATTAGTCAAAACGGACTTTAAAGGATAGGTTTAGCTGCTAAAAGTTATCAACAAATAAAACTACTCTTTCGTTGTAGTTTGTTCACTAGCACTTAGAATGGTATAATTTTAATTGTTTTTCACTTCATCTAGTATAAAAAAATATTAAATTTAAAATCTGATGTCCATTTGGTGTAAGACCTATTGATATCAGCACTAATGATAACTATGATGAAAAAAAGAACTATTGTTGCGGGTGTAGGCATGGGATTATTGGCAATAGCCTGCAAAACAACTGATTTGAAAATGAATACAACTCAAAAAGAACCTGTTGCACGTAAAAAAGAAGTCGTGTATCAAGTTTTTACGCGATTATTTGGAAATAAAAATACCACCAACAAACCTTGGGGAACTATTGAAGAAAATGGAGTAGGGAAGTTCAACGATTTTACAACAATAGCCTTGCAAGAAATAAAGGATTTGGGTGTAAGTCATATTTGGTACACTGGAGTGCCACATCATGCTTTAATTCGGGATTATACCGCGATCGGAATTTCTAATGATGACCCAGAAGTGGTTAAAGGTAGAGCAGGATCGCCTTATGCTGTAAAAGATTATTACAATGTAAACCCAGATTTGGCAGTAAATCCTGAAAACCGATTGCAAGAATTTGAAGCCCTTATTAATAGAACGCATCAAGCGGGATTAAAAGTGATTATTGATATTGTACCAAATCACTTAGCGCGCAAGTACGAGGGTAAAAACAATCCAGAAGGGGTTCTGGATTTTGGTGCTGATGATGATACTACTTTTGAGTATAAAAGAGATAACAACTTTTATTATATTCCAAATACTAAATTTGAAGTTCCTGATACTAATGCACCTTTAAACGGAGAAGTTCATCCGTTAATTGATGGGAAATTTGAAGAAAATCCAGCAAGATGGACTGGAAATGGCTCCCGAATGGCAAAACCAGATAAGAATGATTGGTACGAGACCGTAAAAGTAAATTATGGTATTCGTCCGGATGGGTCCAAAGATTTTCCAGAACTTCCAGCTCGATATGACAAAAAAACTGTTCAGGAACATTTTGAATTTTGGAAAAATAAAAATGTACCCAATTCGTGGGTTAAATTCAAAGACATAGCTTTGTATTGGACAGCAAAAGGGGTAGATGGTTTCCGATTTGATATGGCCGAGATGGTACCTTATGAATTTTGGAGTTATATGAATTCAGCCATTAAAATGAAAAATCCAAAAGCTTTTCTATTAGCCGAAGTTTACAACCCAAAAGAGTATAGAAATTACATTCATCTAGGTAAAATGGATTATTTGTATGACAAAGTAGAGACTTATGACGCTTTGAAAGCCATCGTAAAAGGTCAAGCTACACCAGATCGGTTGGTAGAAATTCAGAATGGTTTAAAAGACATTGAAAACCACATGCTTCATTTTCTAGACAATCATGATGAGCAACGCTTAGCAAGTCCAGAATTTGCTGGATCAGCTGAAAAAGGAAAACCATTGATGGTAGTTTCAACAACCATAAGTTCAGCTCCTACTATGGTTTATTTTGGTCAAGAAGTTGGAGAAGCTGGCAATGAGAATGCTGGATTTGGAACACATTCAAGAACATCAATTTTTGATTATGTTGGTGTGCCAAATCACCAGCGCTGGATGAATAAGGGCAAATTTGATGGAGCGTTATTAACAGCAAACGAAAAAGAGTTGCGAGATTTTTACAAAAGACTTCTTAACTTTTCATTGAATAGTCCTGCATTGATGGGCGATTATCAGGAGTTGCATACTCAAAACCGTCAATTTACAAAAGGTTATGACGAAAGTATTTTTTCTTTTGTCCGTTGGTCTACAGAGCAAAAATTAATTGTTGTTACTAATTTTTCATCAGTGACCACAAGTACGTTTGAACTTAAAATTTCAAAAGACCTTATTGAAAAGTGGCAATTAATAGATGGTCTATATACTGTAAAAGATCAATTGTATCAAGTTTATTCTTCACAACTAAACGTTTTTCAAGGAAAAGGAACCTTGCAAATAAAGATTAATCCATTAGAATCTTTCATATTACAACTGTAAGGATAAAAAAAAGCTGCTAAAATTTTTAGCAGCTTTTTTTTTCTTTTTAAGAGAACTATTTTATGGCTACAGCCGTATAGTTTTCTTCAATTTTATTCCAGTTGATAATATTAAAAAAATTATCAACGTAGTTTTTTCTTCGGTATTGATAATCCATATAATAGGCATGTTCCCATAAGTCAAGTGCAAGAATTGGTGTTCCTGGAACAATAGCATTTCGCATCAAAGGATTGTCTTGATTTGTAGTTGTTGTAACTTGTAATTTACCCGTTTTATCTACAATAAGCCAAACCCAACCTGAACCAAAATGTTTTGTAGCTTCATCTTTAAAAAGAGACATAAAATTACCGTAGGATCCAAAATCAGTTATCATGGCACTAGCTAAAGTATTTTTAGGCTCATCGCCAGCTTTTGAACCCATACATTTCCAAAACAAACTGTGGTTGTAATAACCTCCCGCATTGTTACGCATAGCAGCATCATTTGGATCTAGTTTTGCAAGCACTTCTTCTATGGTTAAGTTTTCTAGCGGAGTGCCTTTTATGGCGCTGTTTAGATTGTTTGTGTAATTTAAATAATGTTTAGAGTAATGCAACTCCATTGTAGTAGCTGATATGCTCGGAGCTAGTGCATCATACGCATACGGTAGTTTTTCTAATTGAAACGAACCTTCGTCAGCTTTTACATTATCAGGCGATCCCATAACTGTTTTTTGCTCTGTAGCAGTAGGCAAGGGGACTTCAACAACTTCTATTAATTTTTTTTCATTACAGGATACTATAAAAACTGTTGCACAAACTAATGGCAACACATAAAATGCTTTTTTCATGGGTAAATTATGATTTTATTAGTGAGTCAATGATTTCAATATAATATTGTTTGGCTTCATCAGGAGATAAATGACTTATTTGCATCCAAGCGTTTGTTTTAAATGCATCTCTCAAGTGGAACGATGAATTTTGTCTTAAATCAACAGTGCCATAAGTAGCTTGTTTGTAAAAAGCGTACAACCGCAATTGTACATCCTGCGGTAAGGATGCTTGCGTCATATCGGCTGCCTTAGCTACAGCTTCTAGGAATAAAGTATCTAAATCCTTTTTGGTCATTATGCCTTGGTTGCAATAATAGTTTTTCCTCCAATAGCCTTTTGGTTCAATTCCACATTAATAGCAGTTCCCAAAGGTAAAAATATATCAACTCTTGATCCAAATTTTATAAATCCAGCATCGGTACCTTGAGTTACTTGAGTTCCTTCTACAGCATAATTTACAATTCTACGTGCCAGTGCACCAGCAATTTGACGGTATAGGACACCTCCAAAAGTACTGTTTTCTACAACAATTGTTGTTCTTTCATTTTCTTCACTTGCCTTAGGGTGCCAAGCAACAAGAAATTTACCAGGATGGTATTTACTAAACTTAACAATTCCACTCAAGGCATATCGAGTAACGTGAACATTTATTGGCGACATGAAAATAGATACTTGAAGTCTTTTGTCTTTAAAATATTCTCCTTCATATACCTCTTCAATTACTACTACTTTACCATCAACAGGCGCAATTATTTGGTTGTCATTAATAATTACTGTTCTTTTAGGGTTTCTAAAAAATTGTAAAATGATGATCAACAGCAAAAGAGCTAGTATTTGAACAGCCATTTTGAGCCAGTTGGTCTCAATTAAATTGTCAGACAATAAAAGGACAACCGCAGTAAAAATGGTGCCTAGTAAAATAGATTGGGTTCCTTCTTTATGAAACATAATTTAAAATTTGATAGAATAAAAATATTAATGGTGCTACAAATATAACACTATCTAGTCGATCTAGTATACCTCCATGACCCGGCATGATGTTTCCGCTGTCTTTTACGTTTGCAATTCGCTTGAATTTAGATTCAATTAAATCTCCAATAGTTCCTGCAACCCCCACAATAACTGCAATTGATGTCCAAATTAGTATGGAACGTTCACTAAACTCGGGTTTGGCTTTGATGTAATATTTTGATATAAAATATCCTGCAAGAACCGCAAAGAGAAGTCCACCTAGAAAACCTTCAACTGTTTTTTTAGGAGATATTTTTTCTAGTAATTTTGTTTTTCCAATGGATTTCCCAACAATGTACGCAAAGGTATCGTTAGTCCAAATGAGTATAAATAGTCCAATGATAATTTTAGGATTGTAATCAATAACTCCAAAAGATATTTTAGTAATAAACACAAAAGGAAGGATTATGTAACCTAATAGATATAGATATTTTGACGAAGTATTAATTTTTTGGATAGAATCATAAAATAAAAAAAGAATACA
>NZ_QKNZ01000096.1:0-33129 GCF_014156605.1 Flavobacterium sp. SOK18b | reverse complement strand
GCATCAATCTAAGGGTGTGTTGTATGGTGGGGCGATTGATTATTTAATTTTTAAAAGTTTGTTTTTTGATAATGAGTTATTTAATTTTTGTAACTGTTTGGTATATTCGATTTTAATGTATACTTTTGCACTCCCTGTTTGAGAACAGCTGTTGTTTTTAAATTGAAGGGAGTTTTAGTAATTAATAATTAATATTTATGTCTGGGTTAATTGGTAGAAAAATCGGCATGACTAGTATTTTCGACGAAAACGGGAAGAATATTCCTTGTACAGTAATCGAAGCAGGTCCATGTGTTGTTACCCAAGTCAGAACCAAAGGTGTTGACGGGTACGAAGCGTTGCAACTAGGTTTCGATGACAAAAACGAGAAACATTCCACAAAAGCGGCTTTAGGTCACTTTAAAAAAGCTGGAACTGTAGCTAAGAAAAAAGTCGTTGAATTCCAAGATTTTGCAACTGAACAAAAATTAGGAGATCTTATTGATGTTTCTATTTTTGCTGAAGGTGAATTTGTAGATGTACAAGGTGTATCTAAAGGTAAAGGTTTTCAAGGGGTTGTAAAACGTCACGGTTTTGGTGGTGTTGGTCAAGCAACTCACGGTCAGCACAACCGTTTAAGAGCGCCAGGTTCTGTGGGAGCTTCTTCTTATCCATCTAGAGTATTCAAAGGAATGCGTATGGCTGGACGTATGGGAGGAGACAATGTAAAAGTTCAAAACCTTAGAGTTTTAAAAGTAGTGGCTGAAAAGAACCTACTTGTTATTAAAGGATGTGTTCCTGGTCATAACAACTCTTATGTAATCATTCAGAAGTAATGGAAGCAAAAGTATTAGATTTCAACGGAAAAGATACTGGAAGAAAAGTTCAACTTTCTGATTCAGTATTTGGTATAGAGCCAAACAATCACGCAGTATATCTTGATGTAAAGCAATATCTTGCTAATCAAAGACAAGGAACGCACAAAGCTAAAGAAAGAGCTGAAGTTGCTGGAAGTACTCGTAAGATAAAAAAGCAAAAAGGTACAGGTACAGCCCGTGCTGGTAGTGCTAAAAACCCTTTATTTAAAGGTGGGGGAACCGTTTTTGGTCCAAGACCAAGAAGTTATTCTTTCAAATTGAATAAAAACTTAAAGCGTTTAGCAAGAAAATCTGCTTTTTCTATCAAAGCTAAAGAGTCAAACATTATCGTTCTTGAAGACTTTAATTTTGAAACTCCAAACACTAAAAATTTCATCAACGTTTTGAAAGCTTTAGAGTTAGAGAATAAAAAATCCCTTTTTGTATTGGGTGATTCAAATAAAAATGTATATTTGTCGTCACGTAATTTAAAAAGCTCTAGCGTTGTAAGTAGCTTAGAATTAAGCACTTACGCTATATTAAACGCTAATAATTTAGTGCTTTTAGAGAGTTCTTTGGAGATAATTGAAGAAAATTTAAGTAAATAATAGGATATGAGCATCATTATTAAGCCTATAGTAACGGAAAAAGTAACCAAAGAAAGTGAAGTTTTAAACCGCTTCGGATTCGTTGTTGACAGAAAAGCAAACAAAGTTCAAATTAAGAAAGCTGTTGAGGCTGCTTATGGTGTAACTATTGTTAGTGTTAACACAATGAATGTGAGACCAGATAGAACTACTAAATACACTAAAAGTGGTTTAATCAGTGGAAAGACAAATGCAATTAAAAAAGCGATTGTTCAAGTACAAGAAGGAGAAACAATTGATTTTTACAACAATATCTAAGATAAAATGTCAGTAAGAAAATTAAAACCTATTACCCCAGGTCAGCGATTTAGAGTTGTGAATGGTTATGACGCCATTACAACTGATAAGCCGGAACGCTCTTTGATAGCGCCGATAAAAAACTCTGGTGGTAGAAATAGTCAAGGAAAGATGACCATGCGTTATACGGGTGGTGGTCACAAGCAGAGATATCGTATTATTGATTTTAAACGTACTAAAGAAGGAATTCCTGCTACGGTTAAATCAATCGAATATGATCCTAACAGAACTGCATTTATCGCTTTATTAGCTTATGCTGATGGTGAGAAAACTTATATTATCGCTCAAAACGGATTGAAAGTTGGTCAGAAACTTGTTTCTGGTCCAGAATCTCAACCTGAGATTGGTAATACTTTACCTTTAAGTAGAGTTCCACTAGGAACTGTAATTTCTTGTATTGAATTGAGACCAGGTCAAGGTGCAGTTATTGCACGTTCTGCTGGAACTTTTGCTCAATTAATGGCAAGAGATGGTAAATACGCTACAATTAAAATGCCTTCAGGTGAAACAAGATTGATCTTGTTAACTTGTTCTGCAACTATTGGAGCTGTATCTAACTCTGATCATCAATTAGTTGTTTCTGGTAAAGCTGGTAGAACTAGATGGTTAGGTAGAAGACCTAGAACAAGACCTGTAGCAATGAACCCTGTAGATCACCCAATGGGAGGTGGTGAAGGACGTTCTTCTGGTGGACATCCACGTTCAAGAAATGGAATACCAGCAAAAGGTTATAGAACACGTTCTAAGAAAAACCCGAGTAACAAGTATATCGTAGAACGTAGAAAGAAATAATAAGATATGGCACGTTCATTAAAAAAAGGACCTTTTGTTCATTATAAATTAGACAAGAAAGTTCAAGAAAATATTGCAGGTGGAAATAAAGGAGTGGTTAAGACTTGGTCTAGAGCTTCTATGATTACTCCAGATTTTGTTGGACAAACTATCGCAGTTCACAACGGTCGTCAATTTGTACCGGTTTATGTAACTGAAAACATGGTAGGTCACAAATTAGGAGAATTTTCACCAACGAGATCTTTTAGAGGTCATGCTGGAGCAAAAAATAAAGGTAAAAAATAAGAAGCAATGGGAGTTCGTAAAAGAGAAACAGCAGATGCAAGAAAAGAGGCAAATAAGTCTTTGGCCTTCGCAAAGTTAAATAACTGCCCTACTTCACCTAGAAAAATGCGCTTAGTAGCAGATCTAGTAAGAGGTCAGAAGGTAGAAAGAGCACTTAACATACTAAGATTTAGTTCTAAAGAAGCTTCAAGAAAATTAGAAAAATTGGTTTTATCTGTAATTGCTAACTGGCAAGCAAAAAACCCTGAAGCTAATATGGAAGAAGCTGGTTTATTTGTTAAGGAAATCCGTGTAGATGGTGGAATGATGTTGAAAAGACTTCGTCCAGCTCCACAAGGAAGAGCACATAGAATAAGAAAACGTTCTAATCACGTTACAATCGTGTTAGGGGCTATCAATAACACACAAAGCAATTCTTAAGCAGCATGGGACAAAAGACAAATCCAATTGGAAACAGACTTGGTATCATCAGAGGATGGGACTCAAACTGGTATGGTGGAAATGATTACGGTGATAAACTTGCCGAAGATCACAAAATCAGAAAGTATATCCATGCTCGTTTATCAAAAGCTAGTGTATCTAAAGTAATAATCGAGAGAACTTTAAAACTTGTAACCGTTACTATCACTACTGCTAGACCTGGTATTATTATCGGTAAAGGTGGACAAGAGGTAGACAAGTTGAAAGAAGAACTTAAGAAAATTACTGACAAAGAGGTTCAAATTAACATCTTTGAAATTAAAAGACCTGAGCTTGACGCGTATCTAGTTGCTACAAGCATCTGTCGTCAAATCGAAAGCAGAATTTCTTACAGACGTGCAATCAAAATGGCTATTGCTGCTTCTATGCGTATGAACGCAGAAGGTATCAAAGTTTTGATTTCTGGTCGTTTGAATGGTGCTGAGATGGCTCGTTCAGAGGGTTTCAAAGAAGGTAGAATTCCTCTATCAACTTTCAGAGCTGATATTGATTATGCTTTGGCTGAAGCTCATACTACTTATGGTAGAATGGGTATCAAAGTATGGATCATGAAAGGTGAAGTTTATGGAAAGAGAGATCTTTCTCCACTAGCCGGAATGGACAAAAAACAATCTGGTGCTGGAGGTAAAGGTGGTGATTCTCCAAGAGGAGACAGAAAACCTTTTAACAAAGGTGGAAAACCAGACGCTCGTAAACGAAAGTAATTTTTAAATTAAAGAAAAATGTTACAGCCTAAAAGAACAAAATACCGTAAGGTACAGAAAGGTAAAATGAAAGGGAACTCTCAAAGAGGGCATGAACTTTCTAATGGAATGTTTGGTATTAAATCTGTACATGAAGATGGAATGTTTTTAACTTCTCGTCAAATAGAAGCGGCTCGTATTGCTGCCACTCGTTTCATGAAAAGAGAGGGACAATTATGGATCAAAATATTTCCAGACAAACCAATCACAAAGAAACCTCTTGAGGTACGTATGGGTAAAGGTAAAGGTGCAGTTGAATACTGGGCAGCCGTTGTTAAACCCGGAAGAATTATGTTTGAAGTTGGAGGAGTACCTTTGTCAGTTGCTAAAGAGGCGTTACGTCTAGCAGCACAAAAGCTTCCAGTAAAAACTAAATTTGTTGTTGCAAGAGATTTCGAAGCATAATTTATACTATATTATGAAACAATCAGAAATAAAAAATCTTTCTGCAGCAGAGTTGCAAGAGAAACTTAGCCAGACTAAGAAAACATATGCTGATCTTAAAATGGCTCACGCTATTTCACCAATTGAGAATCCACTTCAAATTAGAGGTGTGAGAAGAACTGTTGCAAGATTAGCTACTGAACTTACTAAAAGACAATAACTGTAGTCTGCTGAAAGATGGAAGAAAAAAGAAATTTAAGAAAAGAGAGAATTGGTGTTGTAACTTCAGACAAAATGGATAAATCTATTGTTGTTGCTGAAGTTCGTAAAGTAAAACACCCATTATACGGTAAGTTCGTGTTGAAAACTAAAAAGTATCACGCACACGACGAAATGAACGACTGTAACGTTGGAGATACTGTAAGGATTAGCGAGACTCGTCCTTTAAGTAAAACAAAATGTTGGAGGTTAGTTGAAATCTTAGAAAGAGCTAAATAATTATGGTACAACAAGAATCAAGACTAAAAGTAGCAGATAACACTGGAGCAAAGGAAGTTTTAACTATCCGTGTTTTAGGAGGTACCAAAAGAAGGTATGCCTCTGTTGGTGACAAGATTGTAGTTTCTATCAAAGATACTGCTCCAAACGGAAGCGTTAAAAAAGGAGCTGTTTCAACTGCAGTTGTTGTACGTACCAAAAAAGAAGTAAGAAGAGCCGATGGTTCATACATTAGATTTGATGATAACGCTTGCGTATTATTGAATGCTGCTGGTGAAATGAGAGGAACTCGTGTTTTTGGTCCGGTAGCAAGAGAACTTCGTGAAAAACAATTCATGAAAATTGTATCATTAGCACCAGAAGTGCTTTAATTCGTTTTAAGATGATAAAGCTAAAAATAAAATCAGGTGACATCGTTAGAGTAATTGCTGGAGACCATAAAGGTGCTGAAGGTAAAGTAGTAAGCGTTGATCGTGAAAAGAACAAAGCAATTGTTGAAGGTGTTAATATGGTTTCTAAGCATACGAAACCAAGTGCAAAAAGCCCTCAAGGTGGTATTGTAAAGAAAGAAGCTCCAATACAAATATCTAACATCTCTTTAATTGATCCTAAAACTAAGGAAGCAACAAGAGTAGGTATTAGAGTAGAAGGAGATAAGAAAGTAAGATTTTCAAAAAAATCTAATCAAGTACTATAGTAATGGCGTATATACCTAGACTAAAAGAAGAATATAAGAGCAGAGTAATTGCTGCTCTTAAAGAGGAATTCGGATACGTAAACGTAATGCAAGTTCCTAAATTGGACAAAATCGTTTTAAGTAAAGGAGTTGGTGCAGCTGTATCTGATAAAAAACTTATTGACTATGCAGTTGATGAGTTGACAAAGATCACTGGACAGAAAGCAGTTTCAACTATCTCTAAGAAAGACGTTGCGTCTTTTAAATTGAGAAAAGGAATGCCAATTGGTGCTAAAGTTACTTTGCGTGGAGAAAGAATGTATGAGTTTCTTGATAGACTTATTACTTCTGCATTACCTCGCGTAAGAGATTTTAGCGGAATTAAGGCTACAGGTTTTGATGGTAGAGGAAATTATAACCTTGGTGTTTTAGAACAAATTATTTTTCCAGAAATTGATATTGACAAAGTTAATAAAATCTCTGGTATGGATATTACCTTCGTAACTACCGCAAAGACTGACAAAGAAGCTAAGTCGTTATTAACAGAATTAGGTTTACCTTTTAAAAAGAACTAAGACATGGCTAAAGAATCAATGAAAGCCCGTGAGGTTAAGAGAGAAAAAACGGTTGCAAAGTATGCAGAGAAAAGAAAAGCTTTGTTAGAAGCTGGAGATTTCGTAGGTTTGCAAAAGTTACCAAAAAATGCTTCACCTGTTCGTTTACACAATCGTTGTAAATTAACTGGAAGACCAAGAGGTTATATGCGTCAATTTGGTATTTCACGTGTTACATTTCGTGAAATGGCAAATAACGGATTAATTCCTGGTGTGAAAAAAGCATCTTGGTAATAGCATAGTTTTGCTTTCAGATACAGACTTAACATTTGTTTAGTCTGTATCTTTAATATTTATAAATTGGTTTAAGGTTCAATAAATCGTTTGTTGAAAACCAAGACCGCAAATTAATACACATGTATACAGATCCTATTGCTGATTATTTGACAAGAGTTCGTAACGCTGTGGCCGCAAACCACAAAGTTGTTGAAATTCCTGCATCTAATCTAAAAAAAGAAATAACTAAGATCTTATTTGATCAAGGTTATATTTTGAGTTACAAATTTGAAGACAACGCTGTTCAGGGGTCTATCAAAATCGCTTTGAAGTATGATAAAGATACTAAAGAGTCTGTAATCAAAGATATTCAGAGAATTAGTAAACCAGGTTTACGTAAATATTCAAGTTCTGCTAATATACCAAGAATCTTAAATGGTTTAGGTATTGCTATTGTTTCTACTTCAAAAGGTTTGATGACTGGTAAACAAGCAAAGCAATTGAATGTAGGTGGTGAAGTAATTTGTTACGTATACTAATTTAAAGACTATAATAAGATGTCAAGAATAGGTAAAAATCCTATAATAGTTCCTGCAGGTGTTACTGTTGAAGTAGCAAACGGAGTTATTACAGTTAAGGGAAAAAACGGTCAACTAACTCAGGAGTTTTCGGACGTTACTGTAACAGTTGAAGATGGTCAAGTTCAAGTTGACAGGTCATCTGATCATAAAGATCAAAGAGCAAAACATGGTTTGTATCGTTCACTTATCAACA
Source organism: Flavobacterium sp. SOK18b (assembly GCF_014156605.1). Taxonomy (NCBI): domain Bacteria; kingdom Pseudomonadati; phylum Bacteroidota; class Flavobacteriia; order Flavobacteriales; family Flavobacteriaceae; genus Flavobacterium; species Flavobacterium sp. SOK18b. Next base: position 25,887 of record NZ_QKNZ01000096.1, on the reverse strand, counting down.
ACATGATAGTTGGTGTTACAGATGGTTTTACTAAATCGTTAGAACTTGTTGGAGTTGGTTATAGAGCTTCAAATCAAGGTCAAAAATTAGATTTAGCTCTTGGTTTTTCACACAATATTATTTTAGAGATTGCTCCTGAAGTTACTTTAGAAACTATATCTGAGAAAGGTAAAAACCCAATTGTAAAGTTAACATCATTTGATAAACAACTTTTAGGTCAAGTAGCTGCGAAAATTAGAGGTTTCCGTAAGCCAGAGCCATACAAAGGAAAAGGAGTTAAATTCGTGGGTGAAGTATTAAGAAGAAAAGCAGGTAAATCAGCTTAAAAAATAAGATTATGTCATTAACAAAACCTGAAAGAAGACAAAGAATTAGATTCAGAATTAGAAAGACAATTAGTGGTACTGCTACTAATCCAAGACTATCTGTTTTTAGAAGTAATAAAGAAATTTACGCTCAATTAATTGATGACGTAAACGGAGTTACTTTGCTAGCAGCTTCTTCAAGAGAAAAAGAAATAGGTAAGGGTACGAATATTGAAGTTGCTACAGCAGTTGGGAAATTGGTTGCTGAAAAAGCTTTAAAAGCTGGGATAGAAGTTGTAACTTTTGATAGAGGAGGTTACTTGTATCACGGGCGTATTAAATCATTAGCAGAAGGCGCGAGAGCGGCTGGACTTAAATTCTAATATAGTATGTCTAATAGTAAATACAAAAATGTAGAGTTGGTAAAACCTAGTGGTCTTGAATTAAAAGATCGTTTGGTGAGTGTAAATCGTGTTACTAAAGTTACAAAGGGTGGTAGAGCTTTTGGTTTTTCTGCTATTGTAGTTGTAGGTGATGAAAACGGTGTTGTTGGTCACGGTTTAGGTAAATCTAAAGATGTTTCTGAAGCTATTGCAAAAGCAGTAGAAGATGCTAAGAAAAATCTAGTAAAGATTCCTTTGAATGGTCAATCTGTACCTCACGAACAAAAAGGTAAATTTGGTGGTGCACGTGTATTTTTAATTCCTGCATCTCATGGTACTGGAGTTATTGCTGGTGGAGCTGTTCGTTCAGTTTTAGAATCAGTTGGTATACATGATGTACTTTCAAAATCACAAGGATCTTCAAATCCACACAACGTGGTAAAAGCAACTTTTGATGCTTTATTACAAATGAGAAGTGCTTACACTGTTGCAAAACAAAGAGGTGTTTCTTTAGAGAAAGTTTTTAAAGGTTAATACAAGGAAATTATGGCTAAATTATTAGTAAAACAAGTTAGAAGCAAAATCAACTGTCCACTTTCTCAAAAAAGAGGATTAGAAGCTTTAGGTCTACGTAAAATGGGACAAGTTGTAGCGCATGATTCAAATCCTACAATCCTTGGTATGATAAATAAAGTTAAACACTTAGTTTCTGTTGAAGAAGCTAAATAACAAATACTGTTATGAATTTAAGTAACTTACAACCTGCTGAAGGTTCTACGCACAATCAAAATAAAAGATTAGGTAGAGGAGAAGGTTCTGGAAAAGGTGGTACCTCTGCAAGAGGACATAAAGGAGCAAAATCTCGTTCTGGTTATTCTAAAAAGATTGGTTTTGAAGGTGGGCAAATGCCACTTCAAAGACGTGTACCTAAGTTTGGTTTTACAAACATCAATCGTAAAGATTACGAAGGTGTCAATCTTGATACTCTTCAACTTTTAGTTGAAAATGGTATCGTTCAAGATACTGTTGATATGTCAGTTTATGTTGCTAACCGTTTGGCTACCAAAAATGAAATCGTTAAGATTTTAGGTAGAGGTGAATTGAAAGCAAAATTAAAAGTAACCGCTCACAAATTTACTGCTACTGCAAAAGCTGCTATCGAAGCTGCTGGTGGAGAAGCTATAGTAATGTAATTTTCTGTATAATATGAAGAAATTTATTGAATCAATAGGTAATGTTTGGAAAATTGAAGAACTAAAAAATAGAATTCTAATTACTTTCGGTCTTCTTTTAGTTTATCGTTTTGGTGCTCAAGTGACCTTACCAGGTATTGATGCAACTCAATTGGCTAATTTAGCCGGACAGACCAAAGAAGGAATTGGTTCAATTCTTGACATGTTTACTGGTGGTGCATTTTCTCAAGCTTCTGTTTTTGCACTTGGGATTATGCCATACATTTCTGCATCTATTGTAGTCCAGCTTATGGGAATTGCGATTCCTTATTTGCAAAAGCTTCAAAGTGATGGAGAGAGTGGTAGAAAAAAAATAAATCAAATCACACGTTGGTTGACAATTGGAATTACTTTAGTTCAAGGACCTACCTACATCTATAACTTGTATAGAACTCTTCCTGGTAATGCTTTTTTATTAGGTTTTAATTCTTTTGAGTTTTTATTCTCTTCTGTTGTAATTCTTGTTACTGGTACCATTTTTGCAATGTGGCTTGGTGAAAAAATTACTGACAAAGGAATTGGAAATGGTATTTCATTATTGATTATGGTAGGAATACTTGCTAGATTGCCTCAAGCTTTTATGCAAGAATTCACATCAAGAGTTTCAAATAACAATGGAGGACCAATGTTATTGGTTATTGAAATTATTCTTTGGTTGTTGGTAATTATTAGCTGTGTGCTTTTAGTGATGGCAGTAAGAAGAATTCCTGTTCAATATGCTAGACGCACAACGTCTGGAGATTTTGAACAAGATATGATGAATGGTAATAGACAGTGGATTCCTTTAAAGCTTAATGCTTCTGGGGTTATGCCAATTATTTTTGCGCAAGCAATTATGTTTATTCCTGCAGCACTAGCTGGTTTATCAGATTCAGATACTTCACAGTCAATAGTTGGAGCATTCAGTAATATGTTTGGTTTTTGGTATAATTTTGTATTTGCAACGTTAATCATTGTATTTACATTCTTTTACACGGCTATTACAGTTCCAACAAATAAAATGTCTGATGATTTAAAGAGAAGTGGTGGTTTTATTCCTGGTGTTAAGCCTGGTGTTGAAACTTCTGACTACCTTGATAAAGTGATGTCTTTAATTACATTCCCTGGATCAATATTTCTTGCTTTGATCGCTGTGTTCCCTGCGATAGTTGTAAGCTTGATGGATGTTCAACAATCATGGGCAATGTTTTTTGGAGGTACTTCATTAATTATTATGGTTGGTGTTGCCATTGACACTGTTCAACAAATCAATTCATACCTGTTGAATAAGCATTATGATGGATTAATGAAAAGTGGTAAAAATAGAAAAGCAGTAGCTTAATTTATGGCAAAACAATCAGCAATAGAACAAGACGGTTCAATCATTGAAGCATTATCAAATGCAATGTTCCGTGTAGAGTTAGAGAATGGACATATTGTAATTGCACATATTTCTGGTAAAATGCGTATGCATTACATTAAATTATTACCTGGTGATAAGGTTAAACTAGAAATGAGCCCTTACGATTTGTCAAAAGCGAGAATTACTTATAGATATTAAAGGATATTCAAAAATGAAAGTTAGAGCTTCAGTAAAAAAGAGAAGTCCCGAGTGCAAAATTGTACGAAGAAAAGGGAGATTGTACGTAATAAACAAAAAGAATCCTAGATTTAAACAAAGACAAGGATAATTATGGCAAGAATAGCAGGGGTAGATATCCCAAAAAATAAGAGAGGTGTTATTGCACTAACCTATATCTTTGGATTAGGTAGAAGTAGAGCTGTTGAGATTTTAGAAAAAGCTCAAGTTAGCCAAGACAAAAAAGTTCAAGATTGGAATGATGACGAGATCGGAGCAATTCGTGATGCTGTATCATCTTTCAAAATTGAAGGTGAATTGCGTTCAGAAGTTTCTTTAAACATCAAACGTTTAATGGATATTGGATGTTATAGAGGTATTCGTCATAGAACAGGTCTTCCTTTAAGAGGACAAAGAACTAAGAACAACTCTAGAACAAGAAAAGGTAAAAGAAAAACTGTTGCTAACAAGAAAAAAGCAACTAAATAATAAGTAATATGGCTAAAGCAACAGCAAAAAAACGTAAAGTTATCGTTGAATCAACGGGTGAAGCTCATATTTCTGCTACCTTCAATAACATTATCATTTCTTTGACTAATAAAAAAGGTGAAGTTATTTCATGGTCTTCAGCTGGTAAAATGGGTTTCAGAGGTTCTAAAAAGAACACTCCGTATGCAGCTCAAATGGCAGCAGAAGATTGTAGTAAAGTAGCTCTTGAAGCTGGACTTAAAAAAGTTAAAGTTTATGTAAAAGGACCAGGAAACGGACGTGAGTCTGCTATTCGTTCTTTGCACAATGGTGGTATTGAGGTTACTGAAATTATTGATGTTACTCCAATGCCTCACAACGGATGTCGTCCTCCTAAAAGACGTAGAGTATAATACTCAAAATAATAATTATAGTATAACCTAGATTGAATTTCGATTATCGAAGGATTTGACCTGAATTCATAATCTCAATCTTAAACAATTTAAAATGGCAAGATATACTGGTCCTAGTACAAGAATAGCTCGTAAATTTGGCGAAGCAATTTTCGGTGATGATAAAGCATTCGAAAAAAGAAATTATCCTCCTGGACAACACGGGATGGCTAAAAAAAGAGGAAAAAAGTCTGAGTATGCTGTTCAGTTAATGGAAAAGCAAAAAGCTAAATATTCTTATGGAATTTTAGAAAAACAATTCAGAAACTTATTCGAAAAAGCATCAGCTACTAAAGGAGTTACTGGTGAAGTTTTATTACAATTATGTGAAGCAAGATTAGATAACGTTGTTTTTAGAATGGGTATTGCTCCTTCTAGAAGAGGTGCTCGTCAAATAGTTTCTCACAGACACGTTACCGTTAATGGTGAAGTTGTAAATATTCCTTCTTACCACCTTAAGCCTGGTGATAAAGTTGCTGTTCGTGAAAAATCTAAATCATTAGAGGCTATCGAACGTTCTTTATCTAATTCAAGTCATGTTTATGAATGGATTACATGGAATAGCGATCTTAAAGAAGGTACTTTTGTATCTGTTCCTGCAAGACTTCAAATTCCAGAAAACATTAAAGAACAATTAATCGTAGAGTTGTACAACAAATAATAATTGACTTAGTCGAAATTTATGGCAATATTTAATTTTCAGAAGCCCGATAAAGTTATCATGATCGATTCAACCGATTTTGAAGGTAAATTTGAATTTAGACCTTTAGAACCAGGATACGGATTGACCGTTGGTAATGCACTTAGAAGAGTTTTGCTTTCTGCATTAGAAGGTTATGCAATTACATCTGTTCGCATTGAAGGTGTAGATCATGAGTTTTCTACTATTTCAGGAGTTGTTGAAGACGTTACCGAAATTATACTTAATCTTAAGCAAGTACGTTTCAAACGTCAAATAGAAGATATAGATAATGAATCAGTTACTATTTCTGTTTCAGGTAAAGATCAGTTAACTGCTGGTGATTTTCAAAAATTTATTTCAGGTTTTCAAGTTCTAAATCCAGATCTTGTAATTTGTAATTTAGATAGTAAAATCAAACTTAATTTCGATTTAACTATCGAAAAAGGTAGAGGTTATGTTCCAGCTGAAGAAAACAAGAAGCAGAATGCTGCAATAGGAACTATTTTTACAGACTCTATTTTTACGCCTGTTAAAAATGTAAAGTATGCTATTGAAAACTTCCGTGTAGAGCAAAAAACGGATTACGAAAAATTAGTTTTTGAAATTAAAACTGATGGTTCTATTAATCCTAAAGATGCGCTTACTGAAGCAGCTAAAGTTTTGATTCATCACTTTATGTTGTTTTCTGATGAAAGAATTACACTCGAGGCTGACGAAATTGCACAAACAGAATCTTATGATGAAGAGTCATTACACATGAGACAGTTGCTTAAAACTAAGCTTGTTGATATGGATCTTTCTGTTAGAGCATTAAATTGCTTGAAAGCGGCTGAAGTTGATACACTTGGTGATTTAGTATCTTTCAATAAAAATGATTTAATGAAATTCCGAAATTTTGGTAAAAAATCTTTAACTGAACTTGATGAACTTGTTGCAGTTAAAAATTTGAACTTCGGGATGGATTTAGCAAAATACAAATTAGATAAAGAATAAACCACTTCGTATTTTGCTCTCCAAAGAGGATTGTAGCAAGATGAAGGTTTAAAAAAAACACGTCATGAGACACGGAAAAAAATTCAATCACTTAAGCAGACAGACAGCTCATAGAAAATCTATGTTAGCTAATATGGCTTGTTCTCTTATTGAGCACAAACGTATTAATACTACTGTTGCTAAAGCAAAAGCGCTTAAACAATTTGTTGAGCCATTAATAACAAAATCTAAAGCGGATACGACTCACAATCGTCGTATTGTTTTTGCTTACTTACGTAGTAAATATGCTGTAACTGATTTATTCAGAGATGTAGCTGCTAAGGTAGGAGACCGTCCAGGTGGATACACACGTATCATTAAAGTTGGAAATCGTTTGGGAGATAATGCTGATATGGCAATGATCGAACTTGTTGATTTTAATGAACTTTACAATGGTGGTAAAAAAGAAGTGAAAAAAGCTAAAAGCCGTCGTGGTGGAAAAGCTAAAAAAGCTGATGAGGCTGCTGAAGCTCCTGTTGCTGAAACGGATTCTACTACTGAGACTGCTGAGTAATTATGAAAATAATGATTCAATAAAATCAAGGATAAGCTATTTATAGTTTATCCTTTTTTTTTAGCCTTTTTATAATTTATGATTGATATTTGTTATTATAATTTGGTGAATTGTTGTACTTCTTCATGAAGTATTTATTATCAATACATGCTAACCTTGGTTAGTATATTACACAAACACTATACTAATGAAATACACAACACGACAATCTGCAATCCTTTTACTAAGTGATGGAACTATTTTTCATGGGAAATCAATCGGGATTAGCGGAACTACTTTTGGAGAAGTTTGCTTTAATACAGGCATGACTGGATATCAAGAGATCTTTACGGATCCATCTTATTTTGGACAGTTAATGGTTACCACCAATGCTCACATTGGTAATTATGGGGTTAATGTTAATGAAGTAGAATCAGAATCTATTAAAATATCTGGTTTGATTTGCAAGAATTTCAGTTTCAACTATTCTCGAGCAGATGCTTCAGAAAGTTTGGAAGATTATTTCAAGAAGCAAAACCTGATTTGTATTTCGGATGTGGATACAAGAGCTTTAGTTAACTATATCAGAGATAATGGTGCCATGAATGCTGTCATTTGTACAGATGGAACAGCGGTTGAAGATTTAAAAGTAGCTTTGGCTAATGTTCCTGACATGAAAGGATTAGAATTGGCTTCTAAAGTTTCTACGACTGTTCCTTATTTTTATGGAGAGGAAAATTCAAAATATAAAATAGCTGCTTTAGATTTAGGTATTAAGAAAAATATTCTACGCAATTTTGCTAAAAGAGATTGCTATATCAAAGTCTTTCCATATGATGCCACTTTTGAGGATTTAAAGTCTTTCAATCCTGACGGTTATTTCCTTTCTAATGGACCTGGAGATCCGGAGCCATTAGCAAGTGCTATTAAAGTTGCGAAAGATATTTTGGATGCAAATGCTCCTTTATTCGGGATATGTTTGGGGCACCAAATTATTGGTTTAGCGAATGGGATTTCGACCTATAAAATGTTTAATGGGCATAGAGGGATCAATCATCCGGTTAAAAATTTAGTTACTGGAAAAGGTGAAATTACTTCGCAAAATCATGGTTTTGCAGTTAGTAAAGAAGATCTTGATGCTAACGATGCGCTTGAAATTACACATGTACATCTTAACGACGGAACAGTTGCAGGAATGCGTATGAGAAACAAAAATTGTTTTTCAGTTCAATACCATCCTGAGGCTAGCCCTGGACCACATGATTCTTCTTATTTATTTGATCAATTTATTGATAACTTAAAAGGATAAATTTATTTTTTACTGAGAATTAAGAAACGGGTTTGACATTTAAAAAGTCAAACCCGTTTTCTTGTTTCGTATTTTCAGAAATAGGCTTAAAATACAAGCTATTGACTTGATACGCTCTTCAGATTATTAAATTGGTTCTTTGGAAATTAAATTATAACGTTTTCGTTAATAACATTCATTATTTTCATAAAATCATTCCAAAACTTAGAATATATTTGTAATGTAAAATTTAAAAAATTCAGTTTATGAGTATTATTATAAAAATTCACGCGAGACAAATTTTTGATTCAAGAGGGAACCCTACTATTGAAGTAGATGTAATTACAGATAATGGTGTATTGGGTAGAGCTGCAGTTCCATCAGGAGCTTCAACCGGAGAGCATGAAGCTGTTGAGTTACGAGATGGTGGTAAAGCGTATCTTGGAAAAGGAGTTATGAATGCAGTGAACAATGTAAATACTGTGATTGCTGAAGAATTGGTTGGTGTATCTGTATTTGAGCAAAATCAGATTGATCAAATGATGATAGACTTAGACGGAACTCCTAATAAATCTAGTTTGGGTGCCAATGCTATTCTTGGTGTTTCTTTGGCTGTAGCCAAAGCAGCGGCAAATGAACTTGGATTGCCATTATATCGTTACGTGGGAGGTGTTTCTGCGAATACTTTGCCGGTACCAATGATGAACATTATTAACGGCGGATCGCACTCTGATGCACCTATTGCATTTCAAGAGTTTATGATTTTCCCGGTGAAAGCAACTACTTTTTCACAAGCCATGCAAATGGGAACGGAGATTTTTCATAGTTTGAAAAAGGTTTTACATGATAGAGGTCTTTCAACAGCTGTAGGGGATGAAGGTGGTTTTGCACCAAATCTTGCTGGCGGAACAGAGGATGCTTTGGATACCATTAAAAAAGCAGTTGAAGCTGCAGGTTATTCTTTTGGCGATGAAATTATGATCGCTTTAGATTGTGCTGCTGCAGAATTTTATGTAAACGGAAAATACGATTACTCTAAGTTTGAAGGAGAGACTGGTAAAGTAAGAACATCTGCTGAGCAAGTAGAATATTTAGCCGAATTGGTTGCTAAATATCCAATTATATCTATTGAAGATGGTATGGATGAAAATGACTGGGACGGTTGGAAATTGCTTACCGAAAAAATAGGTGACAAAGTGCAACTGGTAGGGGATGATTTGTTTGTTACCAATGTAGAGCGCTTGTCAACAGGTATTGAAAAAGGTATTGCAAATTCAATATTGATTAAAGTAAACCAAATTGGGACTTTAACAGAAACGATTGCTGCTGTAAATATGGCTAAGAATGCAGGATATACTTCGGTAATGTCACACCGTTCTGGAGAGACAGAGGATAATACTATTGCTGACTTAGCTGTAGCATTAAACTGTGGACAAATTAAAACAGGATCAGCCTCTAGGTCTGATCGTATGGCAAAATACAACCAATTGTTGCGCATTGAAGAAGAATTGGGTACATCTGCCTATTTTCCTGGACAGAATGCTTTTAAAATAAAATAATAGCTTTTTTGCTAAATGATGGAGAGCCATTCACTTTTTGTGAGTGGCTTTTTGTATAATATTTAACAATTTCATTCTGGTATTCTCTTTTTAATTAGTGTTAAATTTCATAGATTTGGGAAATTATTATTTTAAAAGTTTATTTCCAATTATATTATGTCAAAAATAGCCACATTAGAAATTGATGGAAAAAAAATCGAACTTCCTGTTGTAGTTGGAAGTGAGAATGAAGTAGCCATTGATATTAACAAATTACGTGATTTATCTGGTATCATTACTATTGATCCAGGGTACAAAAATTCAGGATCTTGTAAAAGTGAAATTACTTTTTTAGATGGAGAATTAGGAATTCTTCGTTATAGAGGATATGCCATTGAAGATCTTGCAGATAAAGCTGATTTTCTAGAGGTATCTTATCTTTTAATTTTTGGAGAATTACCAAGTAAAGAACAGTTGGCTCAGTTTGAAACGGATATTAGAAAATATACCTTGGTTAACGAAGAGATGAAAAACATCATCGACGGTTTTCCAAAAACGGCTCACCCAATGGGCGTTTTATCTGCTTTAACTAGTGCTTTGACAGCATTTAACCCGAAATCGGTAAATGTTGATAATGAAAAAGAAATGTATGAAGCGGTTTGTAAAACCATGGGTAAATTCCTTGTGATTGCAACTTGGACGTACAGAAAAAGCATGGGCTATCCTTTGAATTATTATGATAATACGAAAGGATATGTTGAAAATTTCATGCGTTTGATGTTTGAATTGCCTACAGAGCCGTTCAAAGCAAATCCAATTGTTATTGATGCGTTAGACAAATTATTTATTCTTCACGGAGATCACGAGCAAAATTGTTCAACTTCTACGGTAAGAATGGTAGGTTCTTCTCATGCAGGATTGTTTGCTTCTATCTCAGCTGGAGTATCAGCATTATGGGGTCCGTTACATGGAGGTGCTAATCAAGCAGTACTTGAAATGCTAGAAGAAATTCATGCAACAGGTGGTGATGCAGATAAGTATATGGCTAAAGCCAAAGACAAAAATGATCCATTCCGTTTGATGGGATTTGGTCACAGAGTATATAAAAACTTTGATCCAAGAGCTAAAATTATCAAAAAAGCAGCCAATGAAGTTTTAGCAACTTTAGGAGTTGAAGATCCAATTCTTGCTATTGCTAAAAAACTAGAAGAGGCAGCGCTAGAAGACGAGTATTTCAAATCTAGAAATTTATACCCTAACGTAGATTTTTATTCTGGAATTATTTACAGAGCTTTAGGTATTCCTACAGATATGTTCACTGTAATGTTTGCCATTGGACGTTTGCCAGGATGGATTGCACAATGGAAAGAAATGCGTGAAAATAAAGAGCCTATTGGTAGACCAAGACAAGTATATACAGGTCATCCATTACGCGATTTTGTTACCGCAGATAAAAGATAAAAACACTTTAAAAGCTTCACTATTTAGTGAAGCTTTTTTTATATTTGCTAAAAAGGGAAAATACACATGTTACCAATTAATGTTAAAAATGAAACAGCAAGACTCCGTGCTGTAGTACTGGGATCAGCACTTCACAATGGACCGACACCTACAGCAGAAGAAGCTTATGATCCAAAATCACTAGAGCATATTCTAGCTGGTACCTATCCAATAGAGCAGGATATGATACAGGAAATGGATGCTTTCAAGCAGGTGTTGGAGAAGTATGACGTGGAGGTGTACCGACCTGAAATGATTGAGAATTACAATCAAATTTTTACTAGAGATATTGGTTTTGTAATTGAAAACACCTTTATCAAATCTAATATTTTACCAGACAGGGAGAGAGAGCTCGATGCAATTCAATATATTATTGATCAAATAAAACCTGAGACCGTAGTACGACCTCCAGAAGAAGTGCATATAGAAGGCGGAGACGTGATGTTATGGGATGACTATATTTTCATTGGGACATACAAGGGTAGTGATTATAAAGATTACATTACGGCGCGTACTAATTTGTTAGGGGTGCAATACATCACAGAGCTATTTCCACATAAAAAAGTGAAAGCTTTTGATTTGGTAAAATCAAAAATTGAAGCTCGAGACAATGCCTTACATTTGGATTGTTGTTTTCAGCCTTTAGGAAATAACAAAGGAATTATCTACAAAAACGGGTTTAGAGAAGAAGCCGATTATATGTTTCTTGTAGATCTTTTTGGTAAAGAAAATCTTTTTCATTTGACTCGAGAAGAAATGTATCACATGAATTCTAATGTTTTTTCAATTGATACTCATGTTGTGGTTTCGGAACGAAATTTTACGAGACTCAACAATTGGCTTCGAGAAAACGGTTTTACAGTAGAAGAGATTTCCTATGCCGAGATTGCAAAACAAGAAGGCTTGTTGCGATGCTCGACCTTACCTTTAATTAGAGAATAAATATTTGTTTAGAAGTTTAAAGTGGAACAGAATTTAATATTCAACTTTAAACAACTCAACTTTAAACTAAAAATATATGAAACAAACTACCAATTCCATCTTGATGATTAGACCCGTAGCTTTTAGAATGAACGAGCAAACGGCTGTGAATAATTACTATCAAAAAGTGCTAGATGGCTTATTGCCTGCAACTGTAAATGCGAAAGCACAGCACGAATTTGATGATTTTGTAGCTAAATTGGTTGCTGCAGGTATAGATGTTACCGTAGTAAATGATACGCTAGATCCAGATACGCCAGATAGTATTTTTCCAAACAACTGGATTTCTTTTCATGAAAATGGAGATGTAGCTTTGTATCCAATGTTTGCTGAGAACAGACGTCAAGAACGCCGTGAGGACCTATTAGATTTGTTAGAAGATAAAGGTTTTGTCATACACAATATAGTAGATTACACATCAGCAGAAGAGGATGGGTTTTTCTTAGAAGGTACTGGTAGTATTCTTTTGGATAGAACCAATTCTAAAGCGTATTGTGCTTTATCACCTCGTGCAGATGAGGAATTGTTTATTGAGTTTTGTGAAGATTTTGATTATGCTCCAGTTCTTTTTGAAGCGTTTCAGACTGTTGATGGCGAACGAAAATTGATTTACCATACCAATGTCATGATGTGTTTGGGCGAAACCTTCGCAGTAATTTGTGCGGATTGTATAGACGACAAAAAAGAGCGCAAAATGGTTCTGGATAATTTAAAAGAAAACAATAAAGAGGTTGTCTTAATAACCGAAGACCAAATGAATAGTTTTGCAGGAAACATGCTTGAAGTGCAAGGAACTGCTGGTAAAAGATTCTTGATTATGAGTGCTGCGGCGCATCAAGCGCTTACAGAGAAGCAAGTGGCGCAACTAGAAAAGCATGCTACAATACTGAGTTCAAGTCTAGATACCATTGAAGCTTGCGGTGGCGGAAGTGCCCGATGCATGATGGCTGAGATTTTCTTACCAAGAAGCTAAAAAAAGTACATTAAAAAAGAAGCGGATCATTCACTGAATGATCCGCTTCCTTTTTTTATGAAAGATTTACTTTGATGATGTTAATGATAGCGCTTACAATGTATTGTATTCCAATGGCGATTACAATAAAGCCTACAATTCTGGAAATAGCAATAATCCCAGAAGCACCTAATATTTTGGCAAGGTAATGAGCGCTGCGTAAGATGATAAAAATAGTTACTGCAATGGCTAAAATAGCTAGCGTAGAAATAATGATTTCTGTGGTGCTGTTGTGTTCTTGATAAAAAGCAATCAGGAGCGATATGGATCCTGGTCCTGCTAGCATAGGTATAGCAAGTGGTGTTAAGGCAATATCATTTCGCTGTTGCGCTTCCGTTTCGGCTTTTTTGTTGATTCCTCTTTTTTTGGTAAACTTACCAGAGAGCAATGAAAATCCAGAACTTACAATGATAAGGCCTCCTGCAATGCGAAGGGCATCAATGCTGATTCCAAAAAAAAGCAAAACATATTGTCCGATAAAAAAAGAAACTATTAAGATGATAAAAACGTTTATGGCTGTCCATAAAGAAATGCGCGAGCGTTCTTTTTTGGGGTCATTTTGAGTCAGACCTACAAATATAGGGACCGTACCTATAGGATTCAATACAGAGAAAAGCGCGACAAAAAGATAAATAAAGAGATCCATAATTGTTGTTTAATACCACAAAAATACTCATTTTTTGTTTGGGACTGTTAGCACAATGTTTTTTTATTGCACCGTAACAATTACCATAATCACTACATAAGGTGAACCTTTTTGCTTACTTTTGTCACTCATAAAAGGATGATAAGGATGAAGAATAAAAAAACATTGGTACTGGGTGCCACGACCAAAACGGATCGTTACGCGTTCAAAGCGGTACAGCAGTTAGTTGAAAAAGGACATTCAGTACTAGCAGTAGGACAAAATGCAGGAGAAGTAGCTGGAATCAAAATCCAAACGAAAGCAATTCCACTTAAAAACATAGACACTGTTACGTTATATCTTAACCCAACACGTCAACGCGATTATTACAATTATATAGTTGAGGCACAACCCAAACGTGTCATTTTTAATCCAGGAACAGAGAATCCCGAGTTTTACCAGTTGTTACAATTGAATAATATTAAGGTAGAAGTGGCTTGTACACTAGTTTTATTGGCTACTAATCAGTATTAATATTCTTAAGTTTTATTGATTTTGATTTTCTTAATTAGTTATTAAACCGCTCTTGATCAAAAAAAATATTATTAATACGCATTTCATAGCTACAAGATTGTCCGCTTCAGGTTTGTCTCTCGATACGAACCGCAATTAAGACGGTTAAAAGAATACTATTTGCGTGAAAAGTATGAAATAACCACTTACTATGTAATTCTTTTTTTTGGCTTTAAGCCAATGAGACAATGTCATTAAACTGTAAATAGTTGGATATTGACAAATGGAGTGTAAAGCAAGCTCTTTTATTTTTTTATTTTTTCGCTGTGTATTGATGCAAAAATAAAACCACGATTATAGCTTGGTCAACGATTAGGAATCGGGAATAATGGCGTGGAACAAATAAACAAATTGCTACATTTGCAGGTATGGAATTTTCATCAAAACTTTTAGAAAAGGCAGTCAACGAAATGTCGCAACTTCCGGGTATCGGGAAGCGAACGGCATTGCGATTGGTCTTGCATTTATTAAAACAGCCTAAGGAGCAAACTGGATTTTTGGCGCAAGCCTTAGTATCCATGAGAGGCGATATCAAATACTGTGTGAGTTGTAATAACATTTCGGATAGTGATCTGTGTGAGATTTGCTCTAATACTAGTAGAAACCACCAGGTGATTTGTGTGGTAGAGGACATTAGAGATGTTATGGCTATTGAAAACACCAATCAGTTTAGAGGTATTTATCATGTTTTGGGTGGGAAAATCTCTCCTATTGACGGTGTTGGTCCCAGCCAGTTGCATATTACAGCATTGGTTGAAAAAGTCAAATCGGGCGCCGTGCAGGAAATTATATTTGCCTTGAGCTCTACTATGGAAGGGGATACAACCAATTTTTATATTTTCAAGCAAATTGCATCGAGCAACATCATAGTTTCTACTATTGCTAGAGGGATAGCTGTGGGTGATGAGTTAGAATATGCTGATGAAGTGACGTTGGGACGCAGTATTTTACATCGAGTACCTTTTGAGAAATCATTAAAAAATAATTAATAAACGCAATCCCATAAGGAGGCTTTTTATATCGTAAATGAAAAGCTATATTTGTGGATAAAAATAGTAATAATGAACAAATTTGTAGGCTGTTTAATATTGTTAGTCAGTGTTTTGATGACGTCATGCATTTCTACGCAGGATTTAATTTATTTGCAAAAAAAAGACGGATCAGTAGAAGTTCCTATTGCTATGGTGGCTTCAAAACCTTACCGTTTGCAAGTAAATGATGTTTTGAGCATTTCTATAAAAACCATTGATCCAAAGCTAGCATCTATTTTTACGATTGCAAATGATGGGGGAAAACCTAGTCAGTCTGATGCAGGCTTGTATTTTGATGGATTTACGGTAGATGACCATGGAAACATTCGCATTCCGGTTTTGGGAGAGCTAAATGTTATTGGGTACACCCTCGATGACATTCGACTTAGAATAGAGAAACAACTGCTATCCGACTATTTTACTAAAGAAGCAAATGTTTTTGTAACCGTAAAATTAGCAGGTTTGCGTTTTACTATGAATGGAGAAATAGGTGCTCCAGGTACCAAAATATTATTTCAAGAGCAAGTAACCATTATGGAAGCCATTGCTAATGCAGGGGATATTACCATAACGGGAGACAGGAAGGCCGTTACTGTAATCCGAAAAACGTCTACCGGTGTACAAATGGCTGATATTGATCTTACTGATATTAATGTCATGCAATCTCCTTATTTTTATTTGCAACCCAATGACTATATTTATGTCAAACCGCTCAAGCAGAAAACGTGGGGTACCGGGAAAACGGGTATAGAATCTTTAGGAACGATTATCACTTTGTTGTCATTAGCAACAACCACTTATTTATTGTTAAGAAATTAATTAGGCACAAGATACATGTTAGACATTAAGGATTTTTCAATTTTCGAAAACCAAGTCAGTTTTGATTTTAAAGGCTTTCTGATAAAAATTGGCAGCTATTGGCGTTGGTTTTTAATCAGTCTAGCCATCGCATTGACTATTGCTTATCAAGTCAACATCCGAAAAGAGAAAATTTATGGCATGGAAACCATGATTGCCATCAAAGAAGAAAGTAATCCTCTGTTTACCTCAAATACGAGTTTGGTCTTCAATTGGGGAGGCACCTCAGATCAAGTACAAACCATTGCCACTACATTACAATCCAGATCTCACAATGAGCTCGTAGTAGATCAATTGCAGTACTACATTAGTTATTTAGTTCAAGGGGAATATAATTTTACAGATGCCTACGGAGCGGTTCCTTTTTTTGTACGTATTGACAAAACTAAAGGACAACTGGCAGGTCAACGAATCAGTATTAAATTTTTGACTGAGAATGAATATGAAATCAAAATTCCTTTTGAAAACACAAGCGTAGGGGTTATTCAATACGATACCCACACGTATGGCAATACTAATGTAGTTGCAGGTGAGTTTGTAAAGCGATATAAAGTAGGACAAAAAGTAGTTTTGCCTTTCCTCAACTGGCAATTGGAACTAAACGAAAATCCAGGAATGTACAAGGGAAACGAATACTTTGTTCAATTCAATGATTTTGACGGAACAGTTTCTGCATACAAAGGAATTAACGTTCAAACCAATGAAAAAGCAGGGTCAATTATTACTTTGAGCATGCAAGGAACTAACAAAGTCCGCTTGGTTGAATATTTGAATGCTACAGTCAAGATGTTAATTAAAAGACAGTTGGACAGTAAAAATAAATTTGCAACAAATACTATTGCTTTTATAGACAGTACCTTGATAGCCATGGAGTCTCAACTTAAAGAAACGGGTAATGAACTAAAGTCGTTTCGAAAAGGAAAAAATATTTACGATGTTGAGGATGGTGGTACTAAATTCTCGGAACAAATCCTGGGATATGATGTTAAGAAAGATGAAATCAATCGTAAGATTGTTTATTACAATTCTCTTAAATCGTATTTAAATAACAGTGTGAATTACGCAAAACTACCAGCACCATCTGTGGCAGGAATTGATGATCCTAACATAGTAGTAAATGTTTCCAAATTAATTGCCTTGTCTACGCAAAGGTCTGAAATGGCCTATGCGGTCAAAAGCGAAAAGATTTTTCAAGAGTTTGATAGCCAAATGGAAGCTGTAAAAAGGGTGTTGCTAGAAAATATTATTACAGCTAAATCTTCCTTACAATATGATTTGGCTTTAGTAAGCAGTAAGATCAATGCTACAGAAGGTACTATTAAAAAACTACCCGATGACCAACAAGAGCTTATAAAAATAAAAAGAAAGTATGACTTGAGTGACAACATATACAATACTTTTTTACAAAAACGCTCGGAGGCTGATATTGTAAAAGCAGCCAATTTATCAGACATTCATTTTATAGATCCTGCTAAAGATGTAGGTGGCGGATTAGTGGGGCCTAAAACATCTGTAAATTATATTTTGGCGCTTTTCCTTGGAATCTTGATTCCGTTAATAGCCGTTTTTTTTATTTTCTTTATTAATGACGCTATTCAAAATAGCGATGATGTTAATAAGATGACCAAGATTCCATTGATAGGAGTCGTTGGGGTCAATAAAGAGAAATCTAACTTGGCAGTTTTTGACAAACCAAAATCAGCATTGTCAGAATCCTTTAGAGCTATTCGATCTTCCTTGCAGTTTTTGTACAAACAACAAAATGTCGATGGTGCTAAAACGTTGATGATTACCTCTTCAATAAGTGGTGAAGGAAAAACGTTTTGTTCTATAAACATCGCCACGGTTTTTGCCTTGAGCGAAAAAAAGACGGTTATAATTGGGTTAGATTTGCGTAAACCTAGACTCGCAGTAGAGTTTAATTTGTCAAATGAAGTAGGGGTAGTGAATTATATTATCAAGCAAAAATCAATTCAAGAGATTGTCAATAAAACGCACATACCTTATTTAGATGTAATATTATCTGGACCAATACCGCCTAACCCTTCAGAAATGATCATAAGTCAGGGAATGGAGGACTTGATTAACGCCTTGAAGCTAGAATACGATTATATAATATTGGATACGCCACCAGTAGGATTAGTTTCTGATGCGCTTGAATTAGCACAATATTGTGATGTTACTTTATATATTGTTCGTCAAAATTACACTAAAAAAGACATGATTGCTTTATTGAATAATCGCATTAAGCGCGGGGAATTAAACAATACAAGTATCATCTTAAACGGTCAAGAAAACAAAGCTAAATACGGAACAGGCTATGGCTACGGTTATGGCACTTATGATAGATCTTATTACGAAGAGGAAAAGCCAAAAAGTTGGTTCCAAAAAATAAAAGGCATTACCAAAAAGAGAAACACTTAACCGAGTTAAATAAAGTATAGCATGGAAAACGAAGTGCAAAAAAAGATATTGGTTACCGGTGGTGCGGGTTTTATTGGATCTAACTTATGCGAGTATTTTTTAGATAAAAAGTACCAAGTAGTATGTTTGGACAATTTTGCCACGGGACACCTGCATAATTTAAAAAACTGTTTGAATCATCCTAATTTTCAATTGATAGAAGGTGATATTCGTAACGCAACCACTTGTATGGAAGCCGTAAACGGAGTGGATTATGTGTTGCACCAAGCTGCTTTAGGCTCGGTACCAAGATCATTAAACGATCCTGTTACTAGTAATGAAGTGAATGTTTCGGGTTTTTTGAATATGTTAGTCGCTGCGCGAGATAATAAAGTAAAACGTTTTGTGTATGCAGCCAGTTCGTCTACCTACGGAGACTCAGAAGGCCTCCCAAAAGTAGAGGAAACGATCGGTAAACCCCTTTCGCCTTATGCCATTACTAAATATGTGAACGAATTGTATGCCGAAATATTTAGCAAATCATACGGTTTAGAAACGATAGGATTGCGTTATTTCAATGTTTTTGGGAGGAAACAAGATCCTAATGGCGCTTATGCTGCTGTGATTCCTAAGTTTGTCATGCAGTTAATGCAACACGAAAGCCCTAAAATAAATGGGGATGGCAACTATTCTAGAGATTTCACTTATATTGATAATGTGATACAAATGAATGAATTGGCCATGCTCACGCAAAACCCGGAAGCCGTAAATACGGTGTACAATACCGCATTTGGGGATAGGAATACGTTGAATAATTTGGTCACTTATTTAAAACAGTATTTATCGGTATATGATCCTGAAATCGAGAATGTAGCTGTTGAATATGGTCCTAACCGCGCAGGAGACATTCCGCATTCTTTGGCCAGCATTGAAAAAGCGCAACGATTATTGCACTACAATCCGCAATTTTCATTGCAAAAAGGCTTGCAAGAGGCTGTGGGCTGGTATTGGGAGCATCTAAAATAAGAAGGAGTAGAGAGAATAGAATCTTCTTAAACTTCAAGATAAAATGAAAAAGAAAATTAAATAAAAGCTTAATATATAAAGAATGGAAATTACAAAAATTTGTTGCATTGGAGCAGGGTATGTAGGTGGTCCTACCATGGCTGTGATTGCACAAAAATGTCCCCATATACAAGTAACCGTTGTGGATTTGAATGAAGAGCGAATTGCCGCTTGGAACGATCCCAATACGGATAATATACCTATTTACGAACCTGGTTTGAGCGAAATAGTAGCTACTGCTCGAGGTAGAAATCTATTTTTTTCTACAGCAGTGGATCAAGCTATTGATGAAGCACAAATTATTTTCATCTCTGTAAACACGCCTACCAAAACCTATGGGAAAGGGAAGGGGATGGCTGCTGATTTGAAATACATTGAATTGTGTGCACGCCAAATTGCACGTGTAGCCAAAGACAATAAGATTGTAGTCGAAAAATCAACACTTCCGGTTCGAACGGCAGAGGCTATCAAAAGTATTTTAGATCATACCGGAAACGGAGTTCAATTTCAAATTCTATCGAATCCTGAGTTTTTAGCGGAAGGTACGGCCGTGACAGATTTATTGCAGCCAGACCGCATACTGATTGGGGGCGACACTACTCCCGAAGGGAAAAAGGCAATGGAGGCACTGGTTCAAGTTTACTCTAATTGGGTGCCAACAGATAAAATATTAACGACAAATGTTTGGTCTTCTGAGCTGTCTAAGCTTACTGCCAATGCATTTTTGGCACAGCGAATCTCATCTGTAAATGCCATGTCTGAACTCTGTGAGAAAACAGGCGCTGATATTAATGAAGTGGCTAAAGCAATAGGAATGGACAGTAGGATCGGACCTAAATTCTTAAAAGCTTCCGTTGGTTTTGGCGGTTCTTGCTTTCAAAAGGACATTTTGAATTTAGTATACATTGCTAAATCATACGGATTACATGAAGTAGCCGATTATTGGGAACAAGTAATCATCATGAACGATCATCAAAAAAGACGTTTTTCTAATGGTATTGTACAAACACTGTACAATACGGTTTCGGATAAAAAAATTACTTTTTTAGGTTGGGCTTTCAAGAAAGATACCAATGATACTAGAGAATCGGCAGCAATATTTGTGGCCGATGATTTGATCAATGAGCATGCAAAAATAGCAGTATACGATCCAAAAGTGTCCTCTAAAAAAATACTAGAGGATCTTAATTATCTAGCAACACGCAGTCCGGAACACAACCAGGATAGTGTGACTTCTTATAGGGATCCCTATGAGGCTTGCCAAGATGCGCACGCTATTGCTATATTAACCGAGTGGGATGAGTTTATCCACTACGACTGGCAAAAAATATTTGATGCCATGCAAAAACCCGCCTTTATTTTTGATGGACGCAATGTGCTGGATGCAGCACAACTACGTGCCATTGGATTTGTGTACCAAGGAATCGGTTCGTAAACAAGGGTTGGAGATGGGAATTGCGCTTAGATCCGCCTTCTACTGCGTCAGACGAAGTAGAGAATCAAGAGCAATTTTAGCTATCTTTGTGCTGCATAGGGATCTAATGATTAGTAGTTCTCTATAGTTAATTTATTTAGCACACCAAACGTATCTGGTTGCGAAAAAAAACTTTCACTTAAATGGAATAGGAGCTTTTTTCGCGAACATCAATGAAGGTGTGTAAAAAAACATTTCATAAAAAATAAATCAGTTTCAAATGACAACGCTCAAAAGCGTAATTTCAAATCATTAATAGTAAAAAATAAGTTGAGTGTACCTATAAAAATAGCAGTAGTTGGGCTGGGATACGTTGGTCTTCCTTTAGCACGATTATTTGCTACCCAGTATCCTGTTGTAGGATTTGATATCAATCAGGCTCGAATAGCAGGTCTTGCCTCAGGAATCGATGCGACTCTTGAAGTAGATAATGCTACTTTACAGCAGGTGTTGCTAACAGCGCCTAGTGATAAAAACGGACTCTATTGCACAGCCAATTTGGCTGAAATAGCCGATTGTAATTATTTTATTATCACTGTACCAACCCCCGTTGATAAAAATAACCGACCTGATTTAACGCCCTTGTTTAAGTCCAGCGAAAGCGTCGGGTCAGTACTGAAAAAAGGAGATATTGTCATTTATGAATCTACTGTATATCCGGGAGTGACCGAGGAAGAGTGTGTTCCTGTTCTAGAAAAGCAGTCGGGTTTGAAATTCAATGTGGACTTTTTTGCTGGGTACTCTCCAGAACGAATTAATCCAGGCGACAAAGAGCATACGGTTGAAAAAATACTAAAAGTGACATCAGGCTCTACTCCTGAAATTGGTCAAAAAGTGAATGAATTGTATCAATCGGTGATTACTGCTGGCACACATTTAGCCCCATCAATAAAAGTGGCTGAGGCGGCAAAAGTAATCGAGAATTCCCAGCGGGATATCAACATTGCATTTGTAAATGAATTAGCCAAAATTTTCAACTTGATGCAAATAGATACCCAAGCGGTACTAGACGCGGCGGGAACCAAATGGAATTTCTTACCCTTCAAACCTGGATTGGTAGGCGGACATTGCATTGGTGTTGATCCGTATTATTTGGCACAACGAGCACAAGAGTTTGGTTACCATCCCGAAATCATTTTGGCTGGACGCCGTTTGAATGACAGTATGGGAGACTATGTGGCCTCACAAGTGGTGAAGTTAATGATTAAAAAAGGAGTTATTGTCAATGGTGCTCGATTGTTAATGTTAGGCATCACTTTCAAAGAGAATTGTCCAGATGTGCGCAATACCAAGATTGTAGATGTTATAAAGGCTTTAGCCGATTATGGCATTCAAATCACGATTTATGATCCTTGGGCAAATCCAGTTGAGGTAGCAAGAGAATACAATTTAACCACTATAACAGAACTACCAGTAGAACGTTTTGACGCAGTGGTTTTGGGTGTAGCACATACTGTTTTTGTAGATTTGGATTTTTCTTCCTTGCAAAGTCAAAAAAGTTTGCTCTACGATGTGAAAGGCATTTTAGGAGATCGAGCCGACGGTCGTTTATAACAGTAGATACGGTTTAAAAATCTATTGTAGTGTTGTGAGAAAGAATATGAAGTCCTTTGTGCTATTCAAAATAAATCAAGGATTCCAATAAAATATAGCGTATTATGAAAAAAGTAAGTTCTATTACACACGTAATTCTTACAGGAGGAGTGGGAAGCAGGCTATGGCCTTTATCGCGTAAAAGCCAACCCAAACAATATTTGGATTTGTTTGATGGCAAGTCTTTATTTGAAATGACCGTTGATCGCAATCGATCCTTGGCAGACACGGTAATGGTTGTTGGAAATACAGACAATTGTCATTTAAGTAAAAAAGTGTTAGAAAAATCGGGTACTGCTTATGTAGATATTATTGAAACAACTCCAAGAAATACTTCTGCCGCAATTGCTTTTGCAGCCTTTGCTTCAGATCCAGATACGATTTTAATCGTTACACCCTCTGATCATATTATTGATGGTACTGCCGCTTATGAAAAATCTATTAGTGAAGCAGTAGAAAAAGCATCACAGGGATATATTGTTACTTTTGGAATTGTTCCTACTAAACCCGAAACCGGTTATGGTTACATAGAACGCTCTGCTGACGATGTAATTTCGTTTAGAGAAAAACCCAATAAAGTATCGGCTAAAGATTTTATCAAGAATGGGAATTTTTTGTGGAACAGCGGTATGTTTTGTTTTAAAGCTGCGGTGTTTTTAGAAGAATTAAAATTGTATAATGTAGAAGTATACGAAAAATCCAAGCAGGTTTGGGAAGCCAACAAAGCAGGGCAATTGGATTTAGAATTGTCAATGGCTATTCCGTCTATTAGTGTGGATTATGCGGTGATGGAACGCAGTAAAAAAATTAAAGTGGTTTCGTCTGAGTTCAAATGGTCTGATTTAGGGTCTTTTGAATCCGTTTATGATTATTTGGTTTCAAAAGGGCATGTTACCGATGCTAATGGCAATATGGTAATCGGGACGGATGTGTATACTGCTTTTGTGGGGTTGAAGAATGCTATTTTTGTGCATACAGAGAATGCCAATTTGATTTTGCAAAAAGAGAGTTCACAAGAAGTGAAAAATATTTATACGGAATTAGAGAAGAGTAATTCTGATTTATTAGAGTAGTGGTTTTTTTATCAAAATGTGCCGAAAAGACTTTTTTATAGAAGTTGTTTTGGCACATTTTTTTTTTTTTGATGTATTTTACGGAATAATCAAGCGATTAAATTTTTCGTTTTGATTGTCGGGTTGTTTAGTTATGGAGAGCTTTTGTCATGCAGAGGAACGATCCGTCTCCACATATTCTTCATTTTAGCAGACAATTTCATTTTTGTGTTTATTCTTTTCTTTTGTCTTGATACAAAAGAAACAAAAGATCAAGCCTGAAAATCAAAAGCGTAAAAACTACCTCAAAGCGCCGCTCCACAGCTCGAGCCGTTCGGACTACGTCCTCAACTTGCGGACTGCTGCCGCTTTGCTTTTTCGTTGTTTTTTATGCTTTTTATTTAAGGGCGCTTTTTTCGAATTCGTATACGTAGCAGTTCTATTTATAAATTGTGAACTGTGAACTGTGAACTGTGAATTGTGAATTGTGAATTGTGAACTGAAACCTGAAACTTTAAATTTTAAACTGAAAATTCTTTAATAAGGACAAATACTGAATACTGAGCACTGAATACGGAACACTTTCCTCCACTCAACTCGCGGACTGCTGGCACTTTGCTTTATCGTTTTTTTTATGCTTTTTATTTAAGGGCGCTTTTTACGAATTCGTATACGTAGCAGTTCTATTTATATATTGTGAACTGTGAACTGAAACTCTAAACTTTAAACTTTAAACTGAAAATTCTTTAATAAGGACAAATGCTGAATACAGAGCACTGAATACGGAACACTTTCCTCCCCTCAACTCGCGGACTGCTGCCACTTTGCTTTATCGTTTTTTTTTTATGCTTTTTATTTAACGGCGCTTTTTCCGAATTCGTATACGTGGCAGTTCTATTTATAAATTGTGAACTGAAACCTTAAACTTTAAACTGAAAATTCTTAAATAAGGACTAATACTGAATACTGAGCACTGAATACGGAACACTTTTCTCCCCTCAACTCGTGGACTGCAGCAACTGCGTTTTTTTCGTTGTTTTTTTTACGTTTTTAATTAAGGGCGGTTTTTGCGAATTCGTTTATGTAGCAGTTCTATTTATAAGTTTTAAACTGTGAACTTAAACTTTAAATCTGAGACTGAACACTCTTTACTTAGGACTAATTACTTAAAACTGAAAACTTAAAACTGAAAACTTTTTACTTAAACCCCAGATGTATTAAGAGGTGTTCATAATCCCAGTATTTTCATCTTAAAAAATAACTACAACTGCTGTATTATCGCAATTGGAGTATTATATTTGTCCATTCTTGAATTGAACAATGAAAATGAACACAATGATGAATTGGTATGTACTGTATACCAAACCAAAATCGGAAAAAAAAGTAGCGGAACGTTTGACGGAAATGGGAGTTAATGCCTATTGTCCAATAATTACTAAAATCACGCAATGGTCTGATCGAAAAAAAAAGGTACAGCTACCTTTGTTTAATTCCTATATTTTTGTGCAACTAGCGGACAAAGACCGAAATAGTGTTTTTGATGTTCCAGGTGTAGTGCGCTACTTGTTTTGGTTAGGGAAACCTGCAATTGTTAAAGACAAAGAGATTGAAACGATTCAGAAGTGGCTTTCAGCCCCAGATACATTTGATGTTGTTATTGAGACATGGAAAAAAGGGGATAAAATTATTTTAGAATCTGGTCCATTTATAGATCAAGAGGCTACTGTTCAAGAAGTCAAACAAAACCATTATTTGCTGGTGTTGGAATCTTTGGGTTGTGTGCTTAAAGTAGAGAAGAAATAAGGTTTTTTTCAAGTGTCTTGATTTAATTAGGAAATTTATATTTTCAAGTTTATTCTTTTCTTTTGTCTTGGTACAAAAGAAACAAAAGATCAAGCCTGAAAATTCAAAACTTAAAAAATACCTCTAAAGCTCCGTTTCGCAGCCCGAGCCGTTCGGCTTTCAGCCTCAACTTGCGGACTGCTTCCACTTTGCTTTTCGTTGTTTTTTATGCTTTTTATTTAAGGGCGGTTTTACGAATTGTTAATCACAGGAGGTTAGTTTTTACTAAACGCAATGTGCTATTCATTCTTTACGATTCGTCCCCAATTTTGTCATTCTGACGAAGGAAGAATCCCATCAACACGCTTTCATTGTAGCAGACGGCCTTTTTGTTCATGCCTTTTCTTTTCTTTTGCCTTGATTACTCACGAGTTATTAATTTTTGGGTGGTCGTGAATTGACATTTCAAAAGAAACAAAAGATCAAGCCTGAAAATCAAAAGCGCAA
>NZ_QKNZ01000095.1:0-5955 GCF_014156605.1 Flavobacterium sp. SOK18b | reverse complement strand
TTTTTAATGAAATCGATTCATTGGAAAAAATCAAAGAAGAGTTTTATTTAATTTATTCAAATCAATGGTGTTTTTGTATTGAAGATGATGGAGATTGGTCTGAATTTTTTCATGATGGAGCTGAATTACTAAAAAAAACAAATGGAGTAGAAATTACAAATTATTATCCCGGCTTTTTTGACTCGGGTTATTGTAGATTTAACTTCAAAAATGTGAAGCTTAATTTACAACATGAAGGAATGTTGGGCATTGATTTACGAACCGAACCAAATCCTACAAATCATGATATAGAAGTCGCAAGAGGAATATATGAAATATTAAAACAAGTACGAAACAAAAACTACGCCTAACAGCCACTACAACGGATTTGGGCATTTGGCTGAATGGGAAATTGGTTTTGTATTTGGAATATTTGGCAAATCCGAAGAATGGGTTTAATTTAGTCCCAAACCCGCTGTAGTGCCAGAACGTTATGCCTCAGTTTAGAGAACCGAAAACAGAAACGATAAAGAATGACAACAGAAGATTTATTTAAAAGACTTACCGAAGCTAATTTTAGTTTTACAAAACCTTGTAATGCGGAAGAAATAATCTTCCTAAATGAGCAGAAGAAGTCGATGGATAAATTAATAATTTGCGGTTTAGTTGAAGAAGTATCTACTAATAAATACTCACTTTCTGCTGACGGCAGAAAGGCAAAAATATTAGGAGTAAAAAAGTGGGCTGAAAGTTTAACGGACATTGAAAGACGTGTTTTAGTTTATGATTTTTTTGAGTTTTTTAATAATTGGTATAGCCTCCCGAGATTAAAAATAAGACTGGAAAGAAGTATTAAATCTAAAATATCGAAAGAAATATGGGGAGTTATATCTGCCATAATAATGATTTTAGTGGGTTACTTTATAAAAAAAATATTTAATATTGAACTTTAATAAAAAGCCTGCTAAAAAACCGAAGGCATAACACACGCTACAACGGATTTGGGCATTTGGCTTAATGGAAAATTGGTTTGTATTTGGGAGATTTGGCAAATCCGAATAATGGGCTTAATTTAGTCCCAAACCCGCTGTAGCGCGAGAACGTTGGCGGTCAGTTTAGCGAAACTCAAGAGAAAATAGAATCCTAATGAAATTTATCCTATCAATATTTTTTTTAATAAGCCTAAATATTAATGCTCAAATTCAACAAGAATTTTATGTTGATGATGCAACTAATGTTGAACTTTTAACTGTAAACTTTTGCGTAGACAATATAGGAAAAACGAGTACTGTAACTATTATCCCTGAAAAAACAACTTACAAAAATCAAGAGAATATTAAACAAGTTATTGAATATCGTAAAAGTATTGAATATTATCCCGACAGCAAATTGAGAAATAACTGTTACGACTATACTTTTAGATTCATTAATACAAAATTCGAAAACAAAAAACTTGATTCACTAAAAATTCCGAAATGCGAATTATTCCGAAACGGAATATTTAAATATAATGATGGAATTAATTCTGAAACAATAATTGAAAGAAATAACGAAACTCAAATTGAGAAAGATAAAAACGGAACTTCCAAATACAAAATTGAGTGGACAAATGACACAAATTATGTTCTAACATATATTGAAGTTAGTGACAAAGAATCCCAATATTTACTTGGCGAAAAAATATATGTAGAGATAATTGAAATCCTTGAAGACGAAAGGTATGTGTATAAAAGCAATTTATTGGACAGAACAATAGTAACAGGAATTATAAAACGAATAAATTAATATTAACCGAATAAAAAACCGAACCTCCAACACACGCTACAAGCAATTTGGGGATTTGGCTTAATGGAAAAATTGGTTTGTATTTGGAAGATTTGGCAAATCCGAAAATAGGGCTTACTTTAGTCCCAAACTGCGTGTAGCGCGGGAACGTTAGCACTAATACACCAATGAAACGACATAAAACGGAAGATATAATCAAATTTTTGAAGGATAATATTGAGCCATTGGAAGACAATTCTTTTGGGCTTGGGTATAGAGCATCTGTTTATTTAACGGACGGAACATTTTTGCCTTGTGTGATTTTCCGAAATCCAAAGACAGTTGTAAATTTGGCAATCAGACGTTTCAAAGAAGAACAAACTAAAAAAGGGCTTTTTAATCGTTCTTCAGGGGCTAGTTATTACAACATCGTGAAAAATTTTGTCACAAATGGCAATTGTATAAATGAATATGATATCGATAGAGTCGAAAAAAGCAAGTTCGCTTTTCCATTGACAATTCAAAAACAAATCAAAGGCGAAACAACAATGGGTTGGACAGGTTTTGCGCTTAAAATGAAAGATGGAAAACATTTTGGTTTTGGGTCAACATTTCTTTGGCAATTTTTTCAAATGCCCGAAGGCTATTCTGTCGATGATATTGAAGAAGTTATTAATCATAGTTATGTTCTCAAAAATGGAGAATTGCGTTCACATCGAGAAGGTCCGCTAACAAGACCCGAAGAATACAAAGATGCTGTAGTTTATCGAGAGAGACCTTTTTTTGAATGTTATATTGACAGCATATAACAGAATCGGAATAAGTACTAGTGCTAACACACGCTACAAGCAATTTGGGGATTAGGCTTAATTTGAAGTTGGTTTTGTATTTGGAAGATTTGGCAAATCCGAATAATGGGCTTAATTTAGTCCCAAACTGCTTGTAGCGCGGGAACGTTGGTGGCAAGTTGCGCCGAAATTACGCAGGTAATTTCGATTTGGAAATAAAGTTCACAGCTCGCAGAAACTAAAAAAATAGAAGCGCGAAAGTTGGAATTTGCCAGTGGAACCGTGAAAAGCGGAAACTTAAAAAGTGTTGCGCCAAAATTGAAAACAGAAAAGTAGAAACGCGAAAGTTGGAATTTGCCAACGGAAGCTTGAAAAGCGGAAACGTGAAAATTGTTGCGCTTAAAATTGAAAACGGAAAAGCAGAAGTGTCAAAGTTGGAACTTGTCAGCTGAAGCGTGAAAAGCAGAAACTTGAAAAGCGTTGCTCCTAAAATTGAAAGCGAAAAAGTAGAAGCGTGAAAATTGGAATCTGAAAAGCAAAAGCGTGAAAACTTTGTGGAAATTCGTGATTTCGACAAAATAACCAGCCACCAACACACGCTACAAGCAATTTGGGGATTTGGCTTAATTTGAAGTTGGTTTTGTGTCAGGAAGATTTGGCAAATCCGAATAATGGGCTTAATTTAGTCCCAAACTGCTTATAGCGCGAGAACGTTACCAGCTAGTTTTCCTCAAGAAACCGCAATTCAAACCTACACAAATATGAAACAATTAGAATTAATAAATACTAAACTAAAAAACATTAATACCGAACTCATTGAATTTGCAAATTCCCTAGAATTTGAATTTGTCTGTGAATTTAATATGGAAAACTGCAATGAAATTCCTTGGGAAAATATAAATTGTAAAGGAATTTATTTTATTGAAATTAAAAACAATTATCTTTTTGAAGATTTCAAAACTTGGGTTGAAAATTTCAGAAAAGAATGGGAGGACGAAATTTATAAAAAGAAATTTGTTCCCAATTTGAAAAAAATTAGAATTAATAAACATTCAGAACTTAATGAATGGATTCCGTTGTATATTGGAAAATCGAAAAAGATTAAAAGCAGAGTTTACGAACACATACATAAAGAACTTGGAAAACCAACTTTTGCTTTGAAACTGAATTCAAGACAACATATAAAAAAAGAAACATTTAGATTAAGTATTCTAAAAGTTGATACAGAAAACTATGATTGGGTAATGCCAGTATTTGAAAAAACATTAAGAGATAAACATAATCCAATTATCGGCAGACAATAAACCAGCTGGTAACACACGCTACAAGCAATTTGGGTATTAGGCTTAATTTGAAATTGGTTTTCTATTTGGAAGATTTGGCAAATCCGAAAAATGGGCTTAATTTAGTCCCAAACTGCTTGTAGCGCGGGGACGTTAGCGGTAATGCGCCAATATTGCGGCGAAATTGAATCTTAATGAAAGAAAAAACAACATACTTTTTATTATTTATATTTCTAATTCCATTTTTGGTGATATCGCAAAATTTACCTAAGGACACGATATATGGAAATATCAAAAGAATCAGAGAAAAAGTAATATTCTTAACAGAAAAAGAAAATCCACAGTTACTTTACTACACTGATTATGGGCATTCTGGTTTTATGGGGCCAAAATCAACCATATCAAGGTTTTTTAATACTTGGTATTCATCAAACTTATGCTACTATTTGAATTACGAAAGACAATTTGATAAAAAAGGAAGAATAATTAAAGATGTTTGGTTTGGAAAAAAAGATGATTTTATGGATTCATATAGATACTTATATGACGAAAAAAATCGATTAATAAGTACTATTGATTCTTCTGCGCATTCAACTGATACGGAAAATCATTATTTTAAAGAATATGGAGAAACTGTCGATGAAAACATAATATATGAGAATTTAGAACTTAATATATTTTCCCATAATTATAAAAAATATAAAAAAGGTATTGTTATGGTTAGAAAAAACTTTGATGAAAACGGAAAAATAGATGAATACATAAATCATTATAACAAAAGTGGAAAATTAGAGTATACAATTTATAAAAACCCAAATAGTTGGAAAAAATTGGAAGGCAATAGTTGGGGATATGGCGTACAAGACTCAATTGGTGTGACTTATAAAAGTCTAATTAATGAATATGATGAAAGTGATAGGCTTATAAAAACTCAAATATTTGATTTGTATTCTGATGATAAACACGAAAAACCAATTCAAACAAGCCAAAGCAGCTATGTTTATGAGGGCAATAATTTAATAACTAAAATTAACAGTTCAAAAGGATACGGACGATTAACTTATGCTAATTATAGATATGACAGCAGCAGCAAATTACTTGAAAGCTATTGTTGTGAAGAAAATATATCAAATTCAAAAATAATTAAAAAGTATACTTACAATGGAGATAAAATAATTAAACTTACTTATTCCGAAGAATCATTCGAAACAAAGAAAATGGTAAAAAATAAAATCTCATTTTCATACAAATATGATAAAAACAATAACTGGATTGAAATAATAAAAACTGTCGATGGTAAAGATTTATATAAATGGAAAAGAGACATTGAGTATTATCAATAGAACAATGCACTACCGCTAACAGGCGTTTGGCAAGATTGCTAATTTTGTATTAAATTCACGTTTACGTTTCGCAAGAATTTTTATCTTTAACAGAAAATAATTAGTTCCGAACTTCGCAACCTCGCCAAGCGCCGGAACGTTATAGGCTATTTTGAAAAAAAATGGAAATAGAACAAACATCAGAAGAACAAATATATAATTGGATAAAAATTTGTCTTCTTCAACCAAGTGAAAGATTATCTGAACTGTTTTATTACGACAAACGCGATAATCAATTTTTCTCAATCTTAGTTAGTGATTATTTCCACTTTGATGAAGATTATAGTGTTCCCGAAAATGCAAGTTCAAGTTATCCTGAAAATATTTTGAAATTACTTGCTGACAGAATGAAGAGGATTGAAAATGATGATAAATCAATTATTCCATTATCGAGAACAAATAGAGAAGAAAACACAAATGATGATTATTTAGATCAAAAAATTGAAAGGTTTTTAAATTTAAATTCAATTAACATTAAAACTGTAACCATTTGGGATGTTGATTCAATTGGAAGTTTAACAATTGATTTGACAACTATTAATGAAATTGAATCTGAAACAACTCAGAAAATTGAGAAAAAAAATTGGTGGAAGTTTTGGAAGTAAAAAAAACAGCCTATAACAGCAACTACAACGGATTTGGGCAATAGGTTTAATGGAAAATTGGTTTTGTATTTGGGATGATTTGGCAAATCCGAAAATAGGGCTTAATTTAGTCCCAAACCCGCTGTAGTAGCGGGACGTTGGCGGTAATTTAACA
>NZ_QKNZ01000094.1:0-5160 GCF_014156605.1 Flavobacterium sp. SOK18b | reverse complement strand
AAGGAACTGGTACGCCAAGTGCCCCGAGTGCAGCAAGTGCCTCGTTAACATTTACCACAAGTGTAAGTAATGCCAATGCGGACCTTTATACTTTTGTAATTACAGATGCTAATGGTTGTCCAACAACTACTTCAGCAACGGTGACACCTATCACGAATCCTACTGTGGCTGTAGCCAGTCAAGTCAACGTAAGTTGTACTGGTGGTAATGACGGATCGATTACATTAAGTGGTTCAGGTGGATCAGGCGGATATACCTATAGTAACCTCGCTAGTTCAGGATATACAGCTACTGCAACCTTTGGTGGATTAACTGCCGCAGGTTCTCCATATACTTTTTATGTACGTGATAACAAAGGGTGTCAAAATTCAGTAGTAGTTACTATCACACAACCAGCAAATGCTTTGGCAGCAACAGTTACCGAAGTACCATTTAGTTGTAGCCCTTCTAATACTAAAGTATCGGGAACAGTAACGATAAATGTAACTGCAGGAACTGGAACATCTCCTTATACATACAGTTTTAACGGTGGCGCTTTTACGAGCAACAACGTATTGACTTTAAATGATAATGGTTCAAATCAACCGTATACCTACGCTGTTCAAGATGCCAAAGGTTGTCCAATATCTGGCAGTGGAACGCTATTACCTTTAAATAATCCGGTAATAGGAACCATAACAAGTACTCCTATTTACTGTGCACCAGCTGCAACCACAAGTACAGTAACCGTTCCTGTAAACGCAGGTACTGGAGTAGGTACTTTAAGCTACACGATTGTTTCGGGTCCAATTACCAACACATCAGGAGCTACAACGGGAGTATTCTCAGGTTTAACTTCTGGAAATTATGTATTTAGAGTAACGGATGCCAAAGGATGTTACGATACCGAGTCGTATTTTGTATCTCCAGTAACGCCAATAGTAGCTACGGCTACTAAATTAACTGATGTTGATTGTTTTGGAAACACAACAGGTTCTATTCGTTATGCAGTGAGTGGTTTTGGAGGAACGTATAGCTACACTATCAATGGAGGATCTCCAGTGACAGGACAAACGGCAGGAACTTTCGACTTGATCACCAGAGCTGCAGGAACCTATGCAGTAGTTTTCACAGATGATATTACTAGTTGTACTGCATCTACTTCTGTTACAATTACGCAACCAGCTCAAGCATTAGCAGCAACGTACACTACTGTAAATGCTAATTGTAATGTTCCTACAGCTAGTGTTACTGTTACAGCAACTGGCGGAACTGCAACGTACAGATATTCATTTGTTACTTCAAGTACTACTCCAGGAACGTATGGAACAAGTAATGTCGCTAATTTAAACCCAACAACAAGTACGAGTTGGTTTGCACATATCATTGATGCCAACAATTGTACTTTTATATTACCAATAACTATTGCATCTGACCCAATACCAACTGTTACTGCAACTGGTACAGGATGTTTAGGAACTCCAGGCGGATATACTATTACAGCTGCAAACACTACAACTCCAGCAGCTGGAATTATAACTCCAATACGTTACAGTATTAACAATGGTGCTTCTTACCAAGCAACAAATGTATTTACAGTAACTACAGCAGGTACTTATACCGTTACAATGATTGACGGAAACGGTTGTATTGCAACAGCGCCATCAATTATAGTGGCACCGCAGTTAACGTTAAATGCTGTTTTAAACAAAGACATCACTTGTGTTGTAGGTGACGAGCCTGCAAGAATTACTGTGACACCTACAGGTGGTTCGGGAAGTTTTACTTATGCTATAACGACACCTGCAACAGAAGCAACAAATGTAACTGGAGCAATTACAGGTATTTTCACAACAAGTGTGCCTGGTAATTATACTTTTACAGTTACTGATACTACTACAGGTTGTACATATACAACTACAGCGGCTATTCCTGTAACAACAGCAATTTTACCTGATATTACAAGTATCACACAAACCGCATTTATCAATTGTAATGGTGATGATACGGGTGCTATAAGAGCAAATTTTAACGCTTCACTTGGTTTAGCACCATTTGAGTTTAGTATTGATGGTACTAGTTTTCAAAGTTCAAATACGTTTACAGGACTTTCACAAGGAACTTACACTATAACTATTAGAGATGCTAAAGGATGTATTGATACAGAATCAATAACAATTACGGAGCCAGGTTTAATTAATTTTGTTTTGTCTAGAGTTCCAATTCAATGCATGGGTGGAATGAATACTTTAGGTTCTATTACCGTTGCTAATGTAGTTGGTGGAACAGGCTCATTCAGATATTTTATTACCAATAATTTTGGGTCGGTGGTGACACCAAACCCATATGTTGCAACAAGTAATGAAGATTTTACATTTACAATTATCGATTTTGGTATTTACACCGTTACTGTTGTAGATGCAAATGGTTGTAGTTTGAGTAAGCAAATTACAATGACTTCGCCTCCAACTTCTTTGAATATCGCTGTTAACGTGACTACGCCTGATTGTATTTCTGGTGGTACAGCTACCGTTACGGTAGGAGCACCAGTACTTGGTAACAGTTATGATTTTGGAATTGTGAATAGTAATATTCCACCTTATACATCTACATTTAATCCTGCAAATAATGGACCGTATTCATACAATTTTACAGGATTAACTCCAGGGGTTACCTATAGTTTTGTTGTACGAGATAATGTTACAGGATGTTTGTTTGTAAATACAGCAACTAGTCCTATTAACCCTGCTTCATCAATTACTGCTGCATTAACTCCTAATAACGTAACCTGTGTAGGTGCGAATGATGGAAGTGTAACGATGACAGTATCTGGATTTACAAATACAGCAACAAGTATTGATTATCAAATATTTAGACAGCAAAGTAATTCAACAGTAGGAGGAGTAATTAATCAGCCAGTTTCAGGAGGAACACCTTTTACATTTACTTATCCAGCTCCAGGCTCATTACCTGCAGGTCAATATTATATTGTTTACATTGAAAATGGCGGGGTAAATAATGGTTGTAAAGCATCTTTCCCATTCGAGATTAAAGAATCTTCAGTTAATTTATCAGTTATAGCTACCGTTATTTCAAATGAAAATTGTAATCAAGGTGGTGTTATAAGTGCACAAGCTAGAGATGGTGCTGGTTCTTACGAGTATTTAATCAATACGACCAATGTATTCCCAACTGCTTTAACAGCAGGATGGCAAACTGGAAATACCTTCAGTAATTTAGTAGCAAATACTTATTATGTGTTTACCAAAGATGCTTTTGGATGTATTCAACCAGCGATAGCAAGAGTTTTGACTAGAGATCTAGAACCTACAATAGCACTTCCAGCACCTATTTGTTACAATGGTACTCCATTTACGATAGATTTAGTTACAGATGCTTCGGCTTTGGCTACTATTTTACCAGCAACTTATAAAGTGGAACCAATTGCTAGTTTAGGTACAGCTACGTACCAAAACGGTTCTGCTTTTACATTCAATGCTGCTGGAACTTATAGATTGTACATTAAGGATGGCAATGGTTGCGTGGCTTTTGTAGATTATACTGTGTTGCCTCAGTTGCAGTTGACGCCTACTTTAACGAAAGTATTGGATTGTTCTGGAACACCAAATGCAACAATTACGTTGAATACAACAGGTGGAAATACAACACCAGCTCCAAATTATACGTACGAAGTTAACTTTAACTCGGGTGGTTTTGTAGCCGCTACAACTCCTTATTCAGCAGCAGCGCCAGGTTCTTATGAGTTTAGAGTTACTGATGCTAACAATCCAACACTTTGTCAAACTACAGCAACTATAGTTCTGGATCCAATTCCGGCTACTATTATTGCTACTCCTGTAGTGAAAGATGTAAGTTGTAATGGAGGAAGTGACGGAACCATTACGGTTACAGTAACTTCAGGCGAAGGACCTTATACGTATGTACTTTCAGGTACAACTACAAACACTAGTGGAGATGCTTCGGGTGTTTATACCGGTTTACCAGTAGGGAATTATGTGGTTACAGTTCGTAATGGTAGAGGTTGTTTACAGGCTTCAACTTCAATAACAGTTGCACAGCCAACATTGCTTGCCGCTACTGCAGCTGCCGCACTAAACACCACGTGTAGCAACACTACAGTAATTACGGTAACTGCTAGTCAAGGTTCTCCATCAACTGTAGGAACAGGTTATACCTATAGTTTTAATGGTTTATCATACACTAGTGACAATACCTTTACGGTAAATAATGGTCCAGTAGCAACCACTACAACAATAAGTGTAAAAGATGCTAATGGTTGTACCCTTGCATTACCAAATGTGATTACTCCAGCCTTAACACCGCCAACTAATTTAACTTTTGCAGTTACTACTGCACCAACTTGTCCAGCAAATACAGCAACAGTGCAAGTAACGGCAACAGGCGGTTTAGGTTCATTGGATTTTGATATTATTGAATTCAATAATGTACCAACAACTTTATATCTAACGCAATCAACCGCAGGAAGTGGTACACCAACAAGTTTTGCTAATTTACCTCCGGGAGATTACATTTTCCGAGTAACTGACGACAATGGTTGTACGTACCAAGAATTGTACACCGTTGTACCAGTAACCCCAATTGCTATTGTAGGCGCGTTGGTAAACGATATTACGTGTAACCCAGCAAATGGAACTACAAATAATGGTTCGGCTCGATTTACCGTAACTGGATTTAGCAGTACAGGTAATTATTCAATAAATGTAACTAGCGTGCCAGCTTTATTACCATTTACACAATTACCACTAGTGGGTGATGTAATAACGTTAACAGGACTTAATGCAGGAACATATACAGTAACCGTTACAGACAACACTACTTTATGTGTAGCTAGTGATGCAGTTACTATTACGTTGCCAAATCCAATAGCTTTCACTACAGCAGCTACCAAAGTGTTCTGTACACAAGACATTTCACAAATTACCGTAAGCGCAGTAACAGGCGGTTCAGGCGCATATCAATATGCGGTACTTCCTGGAGGAACCGTTACACCACCAGCAATGGGTGCTTACAATACCAATCCAGTTCTTTCAGTAGATACTAACTTGACTGTTTTATCATGGGATGTCTATGTTATGGATGCCAAAGGCTGCGTAGGCATGCAAAATGTAACGGTCGTAAACAATGCTGCTCCAACTATTG
>NZ_QKNZ01000093.1:0-6537 GCF_014156605.1 Flavobacterium sp. SOK18b | reverse complement strand
ACCACAAAGAATAATAAACAAAAAATAGATTTTTAAAACTAAACCTTCGCTAGAGAAGAGTTTAGTCTTTTTATAAGCTACTTTTTTATTGCTAAAAAGGTAGAGTAATGCAACAATATTAACCACAGCCATGTAAAAAAACTGCGTGTTTAGTATTTCAATACTTTTAAAATGAGGCAAAAAATCAATCAAAAAATAACAAAAAAGAAAAAATAATGCCATGAAATTTTCATAAAATGAGCTTTGTACTGTATCGTTTTTAATTTCTGTATTCATTTTAATTTTGGTAAGAATTAGTTTCAATATCTAAAGAGATACGCTTGGTTTATACTATTTTTATTTCAATTCAAAACACTTTAATTTACTCTTTTATTTTTTTTTAAAAGGGATTTGGTCATTTCGCATTTTTGAATATAAAACTTTGAATTGTCAAATGTATAAATTTATCAATTCTTAAATTATTTAATACCATAAAAAAGTTCCTATTGCATTTTTCTTTTTTTTGGTATCAAATTTTATAAAAATATTCAAAGTCTGTCTATATTTGTATAAAATTAAAACAGATAATGGAAAAGATATTTGATAATACACAAGTTGCCTTTGCATTAAAAAGCGATACAGAACTTGATCGTGCATATTTTTTATTTAAAATGATAGCTAATCAGCCTCTTGTTAGAATAGGAACAGCAGTTACCAATTTTGCAATCAAAGCACATTTACCAGTAGAAGGATTAATAAGAGCAACGGTTTTTGATCATTTTTGTGGAGGTGTTAACGAAATGGACTGTCTTAGCGTTGTTGATAAAATGTTTACTAAAGGCGTGACTTCTGTATTGGATTATTCAGTAGAAGGAAAAGAAGAAGAAGATCAGTTTGATGCTGCTTTGAAAATGACATTAAAAACAATCGACTTTGCTAAGAAAAGAGATGCTATTCCTTTTGCCGTTTTTAAACCAACTGGTTTTGGACGATTTGAATTGTATGAAAAGCTAGGTAACAATGAGAAATTAAATGAAGAAGAACAAATTGAATGGAATAGAGTGGTAGCTCGATTTGATTTGGTTTGCAAAGAAGCTCATGAAAAAAATGTATCACTATTAATAGATGGTGAAGAAAGTTGGATGCAAGATGCTGCCGATGATCTTGTGACTCAAATGATGCGCAAATACAATAAAGAGAAAGCGATTGTTTTTAACACTTTGCAAATGTACCGTTGGGACCGATTGGATTACCTGAAAAAATTACATGAGCAAGCTAAAAATGAAGGGTTTCATATAGGAATGAAAATAGTTCGTGGTGCGTATATGGAGAAAGAAAATGTACGTGCTCAAGAAAAAGGATATCCTACACCTATTTGTGCCTCAAAAGAAGCTACAGATATTAATTATGATGCGGCCATTAGTTACATGACTGAAAACTTAGATATGATGTCTATATTTGCTGGTACTCACAATGAGTCTAGCACGTATACACTCATGAATTTAATGCATGAAAAAGGGATTAAATCAAATGATAATAGAATATGGTTTGGACAATTGTACGGTATGAGTGATAATATCAGTTACAACCTAGCCGATTCTAATTATAATGTTTCTAAATATTTACCTTTTGGTCCTGTAAGAGACGTTATGCCTTATTTAATTCGTCGTGCGGAAGAAAACACATCCGTAGCAGGTCAAACAAGCCGAGAGTTAATGATGATTAAAGCGGAAAGAAATAGAAGAAAAGGAAAATAATAAAACCAAAAAACTCCAATTTGTTATCAAATTGGAGTTTTTTTTTGGCTCTAAAAAAAAATTAAGAATTGCTAAACTGCAGATTGCTTAAATTTTTATAAATTCCATTTTCAAGGACAATTAAATCTTGATGTGTTCCTTGTTCGGCAATTATACCATTATCTAAAACCAATATTTGATCTGCAGAGCGAATTGTTGAAAGTCTATGTGCAATAATAATACTGGTTCTACCTTCCATTAAAATTTCAAGAGCTTCTTGAACTAATTTTTCACTTTCACTATCAAGAGCTGAAGTTGCTTCATCTAGGATTAAAATACTAGGATTTTTCAATAAAGCTCTAGCAATAGCAATGCGTTGACGTTGTCCGCCTGAAAGTTTTATTCCTCTTTCACCTACTATTGTCTCAAATTTTTCTGGAAAACTTTCTATAAATTGATATGCATTAGCTTGTTTTGCTGCCACTAAAATTTCTTGGTCCGTTGCATTAGGTTTTCCGTAAGCAATATTCTCTTTAATAGTTCCTCCAAAAAGAATAACATCTTGAGGAACAATACTCATATTACCGCGAAGGTTTTCAAGATCGTAGTCGTAAATGTTTTTTCCATCAATTAAAATTTCACCATTGTCAATATTGTAAAAACGAAGTAGGAGTGATGCTATTGTAGATTTACCTGTTCCACTAGGTCCTACTATTGCTATTTTTTGACCAAAATTAGCTGAAAAATTCACATTTTTTAAAACCTTTATTTCCTTTCTTGACGGATAACTAAATGCAACATTTTTAAATTCTACTGTACCCTTTATTTTTTGTATTTCAACTTTCTCTTTGTTAGAGTTTATTTTTTCTGGGGTTTCGTCAAGCAGTTCAAAAACGCGCTCTGTAGCTCCTATTGCTTTTTGAATTTGTGCATAAAGCTCTGCTATGCCACCAAAAGAAGCACCTACAAAGGTAGAGTACAATACAAATGAAATCAATTGACCTACACTCATTTCGCCACTAATACTCAATTGAACTCCGTACCAAACTACGGCCACAATAGCCCCAAAAAGACAGAAAATTATAAAGGAAGCAAAGTAGCCACGGTATTTACCGCCCTTGATAGCAATTGAAACAACTTCTTTGATTTTTAAATTGTATCGAGCAATTTCATACCATTCATTAGCAAAGGCTTTTACAATACTAATTCCCTGCATTGTTTCCTCTACAATAACTTGACTTTCAGCTACTTTATCTTGAACATTTTTAGAATATTTTCTGATAAATCTACCGAATACAACAGCTGCAATTGCAACCAGAGGTACAACAGACAACATTAAAAGTGTAAGTTTTATACTTTCATTGGCCAATAGAAGAACTCCACCAACAATTAAGATAAACTGGCGTAAAAATTCTGCAATGGTTGATGTAAGTGTATCTTGTATTTGCGTAATATCTGAGCTAATACGACTATTAAGTTCTCCTACACGTTTTTGGGAGAAGAATGACATCGGTAATTTTACCAAATTTGAATATAGTGCTAACCTAAGATTTGCAAGTGTATTTTCAGTAAAATTCACAAATAAAGACAATCTAAAAAAGGAGAAAATAGATTGAAGAAACAAGATCACAAGCAATCCGCCTGCAATTAGGTTTGCTTGGTCATTGTCTTTATTCTTAACACAATCAATTAGCATTCCCATCAGCTTAGGAAATGCCAGGGCCGTTCCCCCCGTAAAAACTAAAAAAAGTAAACCTACATAAAATTTCCATTGATGCTTTCCAGCAAAACGAAAAATTACAGTTGCTTTTTGCAGAGATGATGCCGTAATTTTAGATTTTGGTAAATCGTTTTCTTTGAACCTAGCCATTGATATTTGTTTATACTGCAAATGTAGGACTAACAGATATCAATACAAAACATATCATGTGTTTCGTTATATTTGTAGAATTCTGTCTGCTAGATTATTACAATTTAATTCAAATTTTTTTTGATTTTTTTTTCAAAAAGGCCTTGCAGAATCAAATTCTAACACTATATTTGCACTCGCAATCAGGTAATGATAGCAACCTAGTAAAATAGGGCGATTAGCTCAGCTGGTTCAGAGCACCTCGTTTACACCGAGGGGGTCGGGGGTTCGAACCCCTCATCGCCCACAAGATAAACTCCATTAGAAATAATGGAGTTTTTTTATGTCTATTTTTAATAATGGATTAAGGATCAGGTGTAAAAGTTGGGGATTAAGTAAAAAGAATGTATAATTTGAATAAGAATAAATCAATGTTTCTTCGACCAAGCTCATTTTATGATTCAAATTTTCAATAGTTGCATCAAAATATTTAGTATTTATAATGGTTTTATAGGACCCTTTTCTAATCTATAACACCCAAAAAATCATCAATTTATTTCAAGACTATGCAAGATAGTTAAACTACAATACAGCTTGTTTTTTTATTGACTAAGAAAAGCAGGGTGTTACTAATCCATTATTTCTAGTCCAAACTGTCAATTAAAACTACAAACCCAATAGCCACTTTGTTTCTATTTTATACTCATAAAGTATCCAATTAAATTTTCTTTTTGATTTAATTCCAGTTTTTTTCTTAATCGATATCTGGCCAAATCTACTCCTCCCGTTGATATGTTCATGAATTCAGCAATTTCTTTTGTTGACATGTTCATTAATAAATAAGTTGCCAGGTCCATTTCTCTTGGAGTAATAGTAGGGTGCTTTTCCTTTAATTTTTTCAAAAAATCAAAGTGGACATTTTTCAGGTGTTTTTCAAGATCCTTCCAGCTTTTATCAGTACTAACTTCCTTGAGAATACTTTTGTTTAATTTAGTAAATTGAGTCTTGGCTGCTTCGTCAAATGAGCTTGTATTGATATCTTTTAGCCTTTGAATAATTCCGTTTAATGTTTTATTTTTTTTAACTACCTGTAACGTGTTGTTTACTAATTCTTTGTCTTTTGATAATAGTTTCATTTGCAACTTGTCATTTTCTAGTTTTTCTATTTCTTTCTCTAATTTATATTGTTCTAACCTGATCTTAGTTTCTTTTTCTAAATATAATCTTCGTTGTTCCAAGGTTTCAGCATATTTGTTTTTCCTTATTTTCATTCTTATTCTAAATCGAATATAGTATACCAAACCAGAAGCTATCAGTAAATAAAATAAGTAAGCTGAATAGTGCCTATACCAAGGAGGAGTCACTCTGAATTCAAAAGAAGTTTCACCCGATTGAATCTTAAAGCTGTTTCGTGCTTTCACTTTCATTTTATAATTGCCCTCTTTTAAATTGGTATATTCTTTAATGGTGTTGTTTGACCAAGCACTCCACTTTTCACCAAAGCCTTCTAGTTGATAAGAGAATTCGATATTTTCAAGATTGTCGTAACAAGGGGACGAAAATGTAAACTTTACTTGATTTGAGTCATATGGCAACTCATACTTCATACTTTCGTCTTG
Source organism: Flavobacterium sp. SOK18b (assembly GCF_014156605.1). Taxonomy (NCBI): domain Bacteria; kingdom Pseudomonadati; phylum Bacteroidota; class Flavobacteriia; order Flavobacteriales; family Flavobacteriaceae; genus Flavobacterium; species Flavobacterium sp. SOK18b. The sequence continues at coordinate 1,354 of NZ_QKNZ01000093.1, read as the reverse complement.
CTTATTTCCTAAATAAATGGTGTCTCCAGGAAATGTAAAACTTCTTATATGAGCAATCGGTTTTGATATAGATTTGATTTCGAGAGTAGCATCATAGTGTGCCAGACCATCTGTTAATCCTATAAAAGTGTTTTTGGAATCAATAGTGTTTATTGACATATAATTGGCTACTAATTTTCCAGTCAAACTTGAAAAAGGAGTTATGACATGTTTATATTTATTGTTTCCCACTTTTATCAGCGCTCCCATTGACTCATCATAGAAGTACCACAGATTTCCATTAGTATCTTCATTTAATTTTTTAATTTTTGGAATGAACTTAAAGAGATTGGTCATTATTGAATCTTCTTTAAATTTGCCTTGTATTGTTGAATAAGTGTAAAAAATATTATTTGATTGAAAAAAAACTTTATTATTAATTATTTGAAGACTTCCAACGCCTCTATTTTTTTTAGAAAATTGAGTAAAGGTTTTAATGCTCTTGGTTTTTCTTAAATCATTATTCAGGGCAATCTGATGTATATATTGGTCTTTTTTTAGCCATAAATAATCTTTATCAATTTCAAATGAATTGGATGATTTGTCAATTCCTTCTATTTTATTTCTGAATTTCATTCCTGAACTTGTCTTCTCAAAAACAGAAAAACCATTGTAATTTGCCCCTATGAAAAAGTTAGGATGATTAGGTATTGATTTAAATCCATAATATCCCTTAGGATCAAGGTTCTTAATCATTTTTCCATTCTGTATGAGTAGAGCTCCTTTGTTACTGGCGCATATCAATTCTCTATTGATTACCTCTACATTCCAGGCTTGAGTAGTAGTTCCTTCAATTAGCCTAAAGGAGCCTTCTTTAAAATCTGTGTTCCAAGGATGATAAAAAACACCTTGATTGGTTGCAACATACAAATTCCCTTTATGCACAACAGATGAATAAACAGTACCTAAATTATAGCTAAATCCAAAATAGGTTAGAAATGAATTTTCGTTTACATATGCAATTCCATTATCCAATCCCAGCCATAGATTATTGCTTTTGTCTATAAATGAAGTAAGAACTGTATTGTTTTGAAGCCCTTTGGTGCGGTCGATATGCTGCATGATATTTCCATTTAGATCGCAAACTATGATGCCATCAAGGACTGAATTAATTACAATGTATTTATTTTTATAAAGGACACATCCTAGAGAGCCATTCTTTTTTATAAAAGTATTTGCTTCGGTATTCCATGACACTGCCTGATTGTTTGTTATTATAAAAAGACCTTTATCCAAAGTAGTGGCTAGGATCTTATTTTTTTCTAATTCAACCATGCCCCAAATTTCTGAATTATTTAAAGTGTTTAATCCTTTA
>NZ_QKNZ01000092.1:0-4164 GCF_014156605.1 Flavobacterium sp. SOK18b | reverse complement strand
CAAGCTACTGTAACAATTGTAGTTGCCAATCCAATCGTTGCTAATGATGACGCACCAATAGCAGTAACTGCAGGGGAAACGACACCAAATATAGTAGCCAATGATACTTTAGATGGCGTATTAAACCCAACTATTGGCACTAATCCAGGAAATGTAACCTTAAGTGGTATCACTGTTCCAGCAGGCTTGACTTTGAATGCAGATGGAACGATAACGGTAAACGCGAACACACCATCAGGAACGTATACAGTAGAATATGAAATCTGTGAAGTAGGAGCAACACCATCAAATTGTTCACGAGCTATAGCAACAGTAGTTGTAGCGAACCCAATTGTGGCTAATAACAATACATTCCCATCTACAGGAGGCAATGTAACAGGGAACGATACGTTAAACGGAGTACCTGTAACTACAGCTAATACTGATGTAACTCCAGTAACAAATGGACCATTGAGTATAGATGCAAATGGTAATTTAACAGTAGCACCAAATACCCCAAGTGGCACCTACACGATAACATATCAAATATGTGAAGTAGGCGCAACACCAGCAAATTGTACTACAGCTACCGCAACGGTGGTGGTAAACAATGTTATTGTAGCCAACAATGATACACTACCAGCCACAGGAGGAAATGTTCTAGCAAATGATACCATTAACGGAGTACCGGTTACAGCTGCCAATACTGATGTGACGCCAGTAACAAGTGGACCATTGAGTATAGATGCAAATGGAAACTTAACTGTAGCACCAAATACAATAGCAGGAACGTATACCATTACGTATCAAGTATGTGAAACAGGTTCTAATCCGTTGAGTTGTACAACAGCCACAGTTACAGTTGTTATTGCAGAAACACCAATGATTGCCATTGTCAAAACAGCCGTATTCAATGACGAAAATGGAGATGGTTTTGCACAAGCAGGAGAAACTATTACCTACAGTTTTGCGGTAAGCAATACAGGAAACACGCCATTAAACAATGTAACAGTAACCGATGTTTTACCAGGTTTGATACTATCGGGTAATAGCATATCTTTATTGCCAGTAGGAGCGACAAACAATACAGCCTATCAAGGAGTGTATCGCTTGAAACAATCCGACATCAATTTAGGAAGCGTAACCAACCAAGCAACGGCAACAGGAGTTACCCCTCTAGGAGTTGTAGTAAGTGATTTATCAGATGATTCTAGCGCTTTAAGTGATAGACCAACTGTACTTGCTATTCAAGGATGCGTGATCGAAGTGTTTAATGCAGTAGCGCCAAATGGAAATGGAGACAACAAAGTGTTCCGCATCAGAGGACTTGAATGTTACAGCGACAATACGGTAGAGATATACAACCGTTGGGGAGTTTTAGTATTTGAAAGAACAGGATACAACAATGATGATAGAGCTTTTAGAGGTGTTTCAGAAGGAAGAGTCACTATCAAACAATCCGAAGAGTTACCAGAGGGAACGTATTATTATATCTTGAGATATAAAGATAGTGCTGCCACTAGTTTCGAGAAAGCAGGATACTTATATATTAACCGATAATTGATAAATAAAGCTCATAAGTTTAAAAATGGAAGCAATATGAAGACAAAATTAGTAGTAGTAATGGTACTCTTACTCTCGGGTATAGTAAATGCCCAGCAAGATGCTCAGTTTACACAGTACATGTACAATTCGATTAATATAAATCCAGCCTATGCAGGTTCGCGCCAATCGATGAACATTTTTGCCTTACACCGCACCCAGTGGGTAGGGCTTGATGGAGCACCTGTAACCAATACCGCCTCTATTAACACACCTATCAATGATACTAAAGTAGGTTTAGGAGTATCAATCATAAATGACAGGATAGGGCCATCGGATGAGAGTAATCTAGCAGTTGATTTTTCATACTATATCAATACCTCAGAAGACTTCAAACTCTCCTTTGGATTGAAAGCATCAGCAAATCTATTGAATGTCAATTTTGATAAATTGAATCAGTATGACCCTAATGATTATAGTTTTGAGAACAACATAGACAATAAGTTTTCACCCAATATAGGAGTGGGACTTTATTGGTACTCTGATAAAAGCTACATCGGGCTCTCTGTGCCTAATTTACTTGAGACCCAGCATTTTGATAAATATGCAGGAGTAGGAGCCAATTCCTATATTGCACGAGAACGCGTAAACTATTACTTAACAGCAGGTCACGTATTTGATTTAGATTATAATTTAAAATTCAAACCAGCCATGATGACCAAGCTGGTTCAAGGTGCGCCACTACAGGTAGATTTATCGGCTAACTTCTTGTTTAATGACAAGTTTACAGTGGGAGCTGCCTACCGCTGGAGTGCTGCATTGAGTGCAATGGTCGGCTTTCAAGTTTCTGATTCGTGGTTTATTGGGTACGCATACGATATGGAAACCACGCGATTGGCTAATTACAATTCAGGATCACACGAAATATTTCTTCGATATGAAATATTCAACAGATACAACAGAATTACATCACCTAGATTCTTTTAATTTAATATAACGTTATGAAATTAAGCGCCAAACATTTCGGATGCTGTGTAGTTTTTTTAGTATCAACAGTAATTGGGTATGCACAAAAAAAAGGAGTAGCAATTGCAGATAAAAACTTCGATAATTATTCTTACGTTGATGCTATAGCGACCTATGAGAAAGTAGCAGAGAAAGGATATAAAGACGAGAAAATGTTTCAAAAATTAGGAGATTCCTATTTCTTTATAGCCGATTTGATCAAGGCAGAGAAATGGTATTCCGCTCTTTTTGAGATGAACCCAGTTCAAGAGCCAGAGTACTGCTACAGGTATTCCCAATCATTAAAAGCCGTAGGCAACTATGCTAAGGCCGATAAAATGCTAGAGCAATTCATTGCAAAATCAGCCACAGACCAGCGCGGGAAACTCTTTGCGAGTCAGCGTGATTACTTGAATGACATCAAGGAAAACTCAGGTAAATATGAAATTTTTGATGCCGGGATTAACTCCCCTTACTCTGATTACGGTAGTGCTTATTACAACAATACCTTACTTTTTGCCTCAGCACGAGATACAGGAGGAGTAGCAAAGAAAGTATTCAAGTGGAACAATGAATCTTTCACCAACTTGTACAGTTCTCAGATCAGTACAGATGGAAGCGTGGGCAAGCCAGAGGTATTCAATAAAAACATCAACAGTAGGTTTCATGAGTCAACTCCCGTTTTTACCAAGGATGGCCAAACGATGTACTTCACGCGTAATAATTATCTCAACGGGAAAAAGCAAAAAGACAGCAGACGAGTTATATTATTAAAACTCTACAAGGCCACAAACGAAAATGGAAAATGGGTCAATGTACAAGAACTACCTTTTAACAGTAACGAATATAGTGTAGCGCATCCAGCGCTGAGTGTAGACGAGAAAACCTTGTATTTTGCATCAGACATGCCCGGCACTAAGGGCTTATCAGATCTTTTTAAAGTAAGCATCAATGCTAATGATACTTACGGGACACCAGAGAATCTAGGATTGCCTATTAATACAGAGTCAAGAGAAACCTTTCCGTATATTTCACCAGATAACAAGATGTATTTTGCCAGTGATGGACACCCTGGACTTGGAGGTTTAGACGTGTTTGTTATGGATTTATCCTCAAAAACTCCAGGCAGTACCATTGAAAACTTAGGGACACCTATAAACAGTACCCAAGACGACTTTTCATTTGTGATAGATGCAGAGAATAAAAAAGGCTTTGTGACTTCCAATAGAGAGGGAGGATTAGGATCTGATGACATTTATAGATTCAATAAATTTCCTGTTCCTGTTTGTAATCAAGCACTTCAAGGAGTTATCAAGGATCAAGATACAGGTTTAGTCTTGTCCAATGCTAAGGTAAGTTTGTTTGATTCCAATTTCAATTTGATCCAAGAAATTACCACTCCATTATCAGGAGCCTACAGCTTTGAGGTGCAATGTGGTAAGGCGTATTATTTACGTGGAGAAAAGCCAGAGTATGAAACCAAAGAGAATAAGATTGTAATAGCAAAAGTATCTGGAGTAACACAAGGACCATTGGCCTTAGAGCCAAGAAAAAAAGCTATTAATGTAGGTACAGATTTAGCTAAGACCTTGGATATTACGATTTTGTATTTTGATTTAGACAAGTCAGTTATACGTA